>NZ_LOQF01000009.1 GCF_001517935.1 Sneathia sanguinegens | reverse complement strand
CAGTATAATTGTATTCTTTCGTATCTTTATACAATACCTTTAAACTATTGTATTTCTTACTATCATTATACTTCATATCTACAAATTTATCAAATGAATTAGGTGCTTTATCACCTAAAACTTTCTTATATCTTGCATACTGTCCGTAACCTTTTAATTGTTCTGGATTTTTTACATACTTTTCTGCCCATTCAGAATAGCTTAAATTACCCACTGTATACTGTTTGCCATTTTCATCTCTTGCTATTCTTCCGTCTTCTGTAACAAGGTTATCTTCATAATATGGCACTTTGGTACTTCTGCAATTTGGGTGGAAAGGTGGAGCAGTAACTCCAACTTCATAATCTTTGACATCAAATACCTTCATATCCATACTTTGGCATATGTCAGAAGTTCTATCATCTAATGTAGCTATTATCTGATACTTGCTAACTTCCATCTGCTTATAACTTTCAATCTCTGCCATACTTCTTACTCTTGCACTTTCAGTCTGTAATAGCACTCTTGCTCTGCTCTTGTCTACATTCATTACCCTTGCAAAGTCTTCTGATAAGCTATAAGGTGTCTTACCAGATATTATTCCAGCTATTTATGTAATAAAAAAAGCTTCTTTGATGTCTAACACAAAGACAATTTTATATAAAAAACACCCCTAAGGGTGCTTAAAATTACAATTTATCTGATGCAGTGGCTGTGTCTGTACCCACATCTCCATTCATGCTTTCGCAAGGGTGATAGCAACACAATCTCTCTATCCTTACATCAATATAATTGATACCTTTTCATTTTGCTAATGTCAAGTTTCATTTTATTCGTATTAATTTTTTTATTTTATTGCTAACTCTTCTGTCTGATAACGCAAATACTGTTATAATAGAATTTTCAAATTCTTTATTTTCTTCATTTAATGCCAATTTAACAACTGCATTTAAATTTATTTCGCTAGCAATGATACGTTTTCCATTCTCCATTGTCAAATTTTATATTGTCTTCATAAAATTCTTCATAGCTCTTAATAGCTTTTTTAGGTGCATTATTAGTTAATTTATATTTGCTTTCTTTTTCGTTATAATAATACCATTCTTCATTTTCCATAAAATAAGATATTGTTTTCATTGAATTATCCCCTTTCTTTTCAACCAAATTTTCATCGCATTTCCTAATTCATTTCAGCTACATCAAAAATAGTTAAATTGCTTTTCATAATATACCCCCATATAATATAACTTTCTATTAGCTTTTTCTACTTCCCTTTTCTTTCAGCTTGCTTCTTTAAATATTGTTTTTCTAATCCTTCCAATGTTTCTGGTTCGTAGTTTATTCCAAATGGTTCTTGATGAAAAATTGAATATAATCTACAAATTGTCAATCTTTCACTATAAGCTAATTTATGGTCATTCTTATACTTAACATTTCTAAATATTTTATTTACTAAGTCTGTCCATCTATCTTTATCTATTTTTTTAGGGACTTTATTTAAATAAAATTCTTTATTTTGTAACTTTCTACCCCATTTTATAAATACTTTTTCCATAGGTGTATTTTTAATCATTTACAGTTACCTCCCAACTTTCATTTAAAAATTTTATAGAATATTTTGAATTTCTCAATAATAGAAATTCTTTTTCATCTGAATAATAGCTATTTGTACCAATATATCCACCCCTAAATCCTCTAGGAATGTTAAATTTAACTACTGTTCCATTATTACCACCGTTATATTCAGCAAAATCTTTTGCAACATTATCTTTATCCGTTGTCAATGAAGTATATGCTTTCAAGGTATCAAATGTTTTTAAATATTCTAACTCTTCTCTACTTACTCCCCTATAAAAAGTTATATTTTCATTTAATTTTAATTTACTTAATGCACTATCAAGATTCTCTATAGTTTTTTCCAAATATTTTTTTGTATAATAATCATCAAAGTATTCGCTTATATCTTCTCCTCTTAAATATTTATTTATTCTAGCATAATAAGTATCCGTATAATCTTTTATCGACTCTTTTTCATCTCGTGTTAAAGTTTTAAACCAATCATCACTTTTCACTTGTAATTCATCAGCTAATTTTTCATCAGCCAACCTATACTCAACCGCTACTTGCTTACTTTTATTATACCCCTTATTATCCAACTTTTAAATATCATTAGTTATATATTTTGCCTTATACTCCCTATAGCTCATATCACTAGACACATAAACATTCTTGTTGCTTTCACCTCTTGCTATTCTTCCATCTTCTGTATGGTACTTCTACAGTTAGGATGAAAAGGTGGAACAGTAACTCCAACTTTATACAATTTCTGCTATACATATTACTCTTACAAAGTCTTCAGATAAGCTATAAGGTGTTTTACCTTATATTATTCCAGCTATTTATGTACTAAAAAAAGGCTTCTTTATTGTCTAGCTTGCAAAGACAATATTTTTTTATATTCCCAATTTTTCTTTAATTATTTTTTCTGCGTAAGCTTTTATAATATCTAAAGTAACACTTTTAACACCATAAACCTCTATATCTTTTTTGATTTTTTTCCACAATCCTTTATCTCTTATGCCATCTAAATATTCATGACCATACCAAGTTAAACAATTAAACCTAATCTTGTTGCCTTGAAGTTCAACAACTTCTCCATTAATGATATCTGCTTCTAATAATCGTTTAAAATGATATCTAATTTCTTCATCTGTATATCCATCTATTTCGATATTGTATACTGGCATTTTGTCGTTTCCATTCTCTTCAACATACAGTAGTATTTGCCTTATTAAGTCTTTATCTAATATCATTTATCCCTCCTTAATTAGCTAAAAAAAAGCAACCTTTTACAGTTGCTCTAATCTAATATCTCTATTTTTTCTATTTCTGATTGTAATACTAATATTTCATCTAATTCTAAACTATTTTCTTCTTCTTCTGATTCGGCATCTAAATACTCTATAACATAAACATTTTTTAATTTTTCACCATTTTTATAGTCTATATTAACATACTTTCCATCTGCCTTAATCATTTCTTCTCTTGAAATCATTTTAATTTCCCTTTCTAGGTACTATATGAACTCCAGTTTTAGAATAATGTATCGAGAATCTTTTAGTTTCATATCGTTCTGTTTTATCTATATTCACAAATATTCCTATATTTTCATTATATTCTATAAACTCAATATTATTCCATTTATTCTTTGAAATTTTTAAATCTCCATTACCAGCATATTTATTAACTAATTTTTGTATATCGATTGTATCAAATACATAAGAACCACCTTGATAGTTATTATGACCTAATATATGCTTTCCTTGTTTACCTTGATTAACAGTTAATTTAGCTTTTGTTTTTATATAATATCTTGTTTTTAAATCTGCATATTTCTTATTATTATTATTATTATTATACTTCATATCCACAAATTTATCAAACGAATTAGGTGCTTTGTCTCCTAAAACTTTCTTATATCTTGCATACTGTCCGTAACCTTTTAATTGTTCTGGATTTTTTACATACTTTTCTGCCCATTCAGAATAGCTTAAATTACCCACTGTATACTGTTTGCCATTTTCATCTCTTGCTATTCTTCCATCTTTTGTAACAGTATTATCTTCATAATATGGTACTTTGGTACTTCTGCAATTAGGGTGAAAAGGTGGAGCAGTAACTCCAACTTCATAATCCTTGGTATCAAATATCTTCATATCCATACTTTGACATATATCGGAAGTTCTATCATCTAATGTAGCTATTATCTGGTACTTGCTAACTTCCATCTGCTTATAGCTTTCAATTTCTGCCATACTTCTTACTCTTGCAGTTTCTGTCTGTAATAACACTGTCGCTCTATTCCTATCCACTTTCATTACTCTTGCAAAGTCTTCAGATAAACTATAAGGAAAAACCCCTAATGAAATGTTATAGAACATTATAGCTTAACACTATTAAAAAAGCTATCCTTAAGGGTTTATAGGTACTATTACCATATACCCAATTCTAAAGATATTATATCTAAAAAATAAGAAAAAAATAAATGAGGGGGTCTAATTATCAGATTGGAAACTACATAAATAGAAAAATGTATTGTATTTTTTAACTTATTAATGTATTATTTATATATTGTCTATGTAATATAAAGGAGGATTAATATGATACAAACAAGCAATTTATCTATGATTTATGGAGGTAAAAAGCTTTTTGAAGATGTAAGTGAAAAATTTGTGCCAAATAATTGCTATGGAATAATTGGTGCTAATGGAGCTGGTAAATCAACATTTTTAAAATTATTAAGTGGTGAAATTGATTCTACAGCTGGTGAAATTATAATACCAAAAGGTAAAAGATTATCATTTTTAAAACAAAATCACTTTGAATATGAAGAAAATAAATTAATTGATGTCGTTTTAATGGGTCATAAACAACTTTATGATATAATTTTAAAAAGAAATGAATTATACTCTAAAAGTGATTTTAGTGAAGAAGATGGTATTTTAGCTGCTGAACTTGAAGGAGAATTTGCAGAATTAGATGGTTGGGATGCTGAAACAAATGCACAAAAAATATTATTGGGTTTAGGAATAGATAGTTCTTTACACGAAAAAACAATGAGTACTTTAGTCGAAGCAGATAAGGTTAAGGTTCTATTAGCTCAAGCTTTATTTGGTAATCCTGATATTCTTTTATTAGACGAACCTACAAATGGTTTAGATATTAAAGCTAGTACTTGGTTGGAAGAATTTTTGATTAATCTTGAAGATACAACTGTTCTTGTTGTATCGCATGATAGACATTTTCTAAATAAAGTTTGCACTCATATTGTTGATATAGATTATGGAAAATTAAAAATTTATGTAGGTAATTACAACTTTTGGTATGAATCTAGCCAATTAATTCAAGAATTACTTAGAAACCAAAATAAAAGGCTTGAACAAAAAAGAAAAGAATTACAAGATTTTATTTCAAGATTCTCTGCAAATGCTTCTAAATCAAAACAAGCAACAAGTAGAAAAAAAGAATTAGAAAAATTACAATTAGAAGATATACAAGTTTCAAATAGAAAATATCCATATATTGATTTCAAACCTGAAAGAGAAGCTGGTAATAATATGCTAACAGTTTCAAATATTTCAAAAACAATTAATGGAGAAAAAATTCTTAATAATGTTAGTTTCAGAGTAGAAACAGGAGAAAAGGTCGTTTTCTTATCTGATAATGATTTAGCAATTACAACTTTATTTAAAATATTATCTGGTGAATTAGAAGCTGATGAAGGAAGTTATGAATGGGGTGTAACAACAAGTCAAGCATATTTTCCAAAAGATAATAGTTCATATTTTGATAATGTTAATTTATCATTAATTGATTGGTTAAGACAATACTCAAATGATGAACATGAAGAATATATAAGAGGATATTTAGGTAGAATGCTCTTTTCAGGAGAAGAAGCAAAAAAAGAAGCAAAAGTTTTATCAGGTGGTGAAAAAGTAAGATGTATGTTAGCAAAAATGATGTTGTCTTCTGCTAATGTTTTAATTATGGACAATCCTACTGATCATCTTGATCTTGAATCCATAACATCACTTAATAAAGGTTTAATTAACTTTAAGGGAACACTTTTATTTACAACTAAAGATCATGAATTTAACGAAACTGTTGCAAATAAAATAATTGATTTAAAAAATGATGAAGTACATGTTTCACTTTCTTCATATGATGAATATTTAGGTTTAATTTAAGGGGTTGCAATTATGCAACTCCTATTTTGGAGGTTATATGTTAATACACTTTTTTATAACATGCATATTTAGTTTAGCTTCTATTGCACTTACATATTTCTTTTCAAATTCTAACAATTTAATAAATAATATGCCTATTTTTTTGGTTATTTTTATTTTCCCAATATTTGAAGAATTATTTTTTAGAGCTTATCTTTTGACTTTTTTAGAACAAAAAACAAAATATTCAAATTTAATACAAGCCCTAATTTTTTCTATACTTCATTTTAATAATATACAAAAAATATATACCTTCTTTTTTGCCCTATATTTAGGTTATGTTGCAAAAAAAGAAAATATATATCTTTGCATTATTTTACATATATTATTTAATTTAATTGGAATATACTTTTTTAAAATTATGCCTTTATATTACACAAGATTCACAAGTATAATTCTCACTTCCTTCTAGAACATCTTGTCTAATTCTAACATAATATATTGATGGACATTTTTTTGTAAATGCTCGTATATACGCCTTATTCAAATCCCTAGTTGTTGCCTTATCTGTCATAAATAAAGTCAATGAAATAGCTTGATCTACATGCTTTGCAGCTGCTGCTGCAATATCTATTATCCAATTATTATCAATTTCATATGCACCATCTTCATAATATTTATAATTTTCATCATTTATTTTATATGCTGGAACATATACCCTTCCTAATTTCCCTTCTTTTCTTACTTCAATTGGTGCAACAATAGGTTGCAAACTTGGTGTACAAGAAGACACATAACTAATAGAACCTGTTGGTGCTACTGCTAAAAGATGTGCATTTGCCAATCCATTTTTATGTATATTTTCACTTAATTTTTTCCAATCATTTTTTGTAGGTATTTTAACTGAATATTTCTCAAAAAGTTTAGCTATTTTTTCATTTTTTATATTTATATCTTCTTTAGTATATTTTTCAAAATATTTTCCATTATAGTATTCACTATCTTCAAATCCATAAAAACTTCCATATTTTTTTGCTAATTTATTTGATGCTAAAAAGGCATAATATGCTAATGTATAGAAGAATATATCTGTAAATTCTACAGCTTCATCAGATGCATAATAAATTTTATTAGTTGCTAAGAAACCATGTAAATTCATCGCTCCCAAACCTATAGCATGATTTTCTTCATTTCCTTTTTTTATTGAAGGTGCACAATCTATATCTGTTATTCTAGAAACACTATCCAAGCTTTCAACACAAGTTTGAACAATTTTTTCTATATCTTTTCCATTTTCCATAAATTTTGCAATATTTATTGAGCCTAAATTACAACAAACATCTTCACCTATTTTTTCAAAACTTAAATCTTGACTAAAGGTACTTTCTGTATTAACTTGAGCTATTTCTGAACAAAGATTAGACATTACTATTCTTCCTTTTTTCTTTTGAGGATTTCTTCTATTAACTGTATCATCATAAAGTATGTATGGATATCCTGATTCAAAATGAAGTTCTGCTATAGTTTGAAATAACTTTCTAGCACTAATATATGTTTTTTTAATGTCTGGATCTGCTACAAGCTTATAGTATTCTTCAGTTATACTAATATCTGACATGGTTTTACCATATTTTTTTTGTATATCATAGGGTGAAAATAAAGCCATTTGTTCATTTTTCTTTGCTAATTCAAAAGTTATATCTGGTATAACTAAACCTAATGCTAATGATTTAATTCTTACTTTTTCATCAGCATTTTCTCTTTTAGTATCTAAAAAAGTTAAAACTTCAGGATGGTGTACATTAAGATATACAGCACCTGCTCCTTGTCTTTGACCCAGTTGATTTGCATATGAAAAACTATCTTCTAGCAATTTCATTACTGGAACTATTCCTGTACATTGATTTTGAATATTTTTTATAGGTGCTCCAAATTCTCTTAAATTTGTTAAGCATAGAGCAACTCCACCCCCACGCTTAGATAATTGTAAACTTGTAGATATAGCTCTTGATATTGACTCCATATTATCTTCTACTCTTAGTAAATAACAAGAAACATATTCTCCTCTTTTTGCTTTTCCAGCATTTAAAAATGTTGGTGTAGCAGGTTGAAAAATTCCCTTCATCATACTATCTAAAATATCATATGCTTTTTCAATATTTCCATTTGCAAGTAACAATGCATTCATCACTACTCTATCTTCATAATTTTCTAAATAAAAATTACCATCAAAACTTTTTAAACAATAGGCATTATAGAATTTAAAAGCTCCCATAAAATTTAAAAATTTATGACCATATTGATATGCTTTTTTAAAAAGTGATACTATATCAGAATAATTATATTTTTCAATTAAATCTTTATCATAATATCCTTCAGTCAACAAATATTCTAATTTTGCTTCAATATTTTCAAAAGATTTTGAATTTGGTTCTACATGTTCTTTAAAATATAGTTTGACTGCCTGTTCGTCTGCAAAAAAATTATGTGTTTTGTCTTGATTTTGTATTTTAGTTACTGCATTTAGCGATATATATTCTTGTGAAATATCTTTCATTAATTTTCCCTTTCAAAATTTTTTAATATTTTTTTTACTTCTTCTACATCTTTTTGTGTACCTAATAATTCAAATTGATATAGCAAAGGAACATTTAATTTTTTTGATATAATAGGACCTGCAATACAATAGGTATCTCCAAAATTTGTATTTCCTGATGAAATAACTCCTCTACATAATTTTCTATTATTTTCATCATTTAAAAAATGTATTACTTGTTTAGGAACAGCCCCTTTATAATCTCCATTTCCTCCACCATATGTTGGTGTTATTAAAATATACTCTTCACTTACACTTATACTTTCTTTTAATTTTATAGGTATTCTCAAAGCTGAAATTTCTAACTTATCTATAAATCTCTTTGTATTATTTGAAATAGATGAAAAAAATACTACTTTCATTTTTAAAACTCCCAATCTTCATCTTCAGTTTCTTCAGTTACTCCCATTATATATGAAGAACCATTACCTGAGAAAAAGTCATGATTTTCATCTGCTCTTGCTGATAATTGAGCAAAAACTTCTGGTTTAATTTTTGTTTCTTCTTCAGTAAAAGGTGAATCATAACCTAAATTTTGTAAAAATTTACCTGCATTATATACACTGAATTTAATAGCATCATCTGCCAAATCAAAGCCATCATAAAGTTCTTTTAAATAGTCTTTTTCTAAATCAATTAATTTATATAGCAAATCAAAAACAAAAGCCTTCATTTCTTTTTGCTTTTCTACAGATAATTTTTTTACTTTTTGTTGATACTTATATCCACTATAATAATTATGTATTACCTTATCTCTTAATATTAATCTTATTATATCTGATGTATTAGGTAATTTCGCTCTTGAAGATAGATAAAATGGTAAATAAAAACCTCCATAAAGTAAAAAACCAGGCATAAGTGCTGCAGCAACCTTAGATTTTAATGGATCTTCCCCTGTATAATATGGTATTAATATTTCTGCTCTTTTTTGTAAACTTTTTGTTGAAATTACCCATTCATGTGCTTCTTCTATTTGTTCACTTGTACAAAGTGTAGAAAATATTGTACCATAAGATCTAGCATGTACTGCAACCATAAAAGCAAAATTTGTATATATAACCTGTTCATGATCAGTTAATGAATTCTTAATTTGTGCGACATCCCCTATAGTTGCCTGTATTGTATCTAACAAAGTCAACCCCGTAAATGTTCTTGTTATTAATCTTTGCCAATTTTCATCTAAACTATTCCAAGATTGAAGATCATTTGAAACAGGTATTTTTTCTGGCAACCAAAAATTTTGTGTTATTCTATTCCAAACTTCTAAATCTTTTTCATCATCTATTTTATTCCAATTTACAGATCGCATAGGTTTAGTACCAAGATTTAAAGCATGTTCTAATGGCGAAACTGAATTTTCATAATATGTAGACATCTTTATTCTCCTTCTTTAAATTGATATTTTAACTATATCACAAAATATATTGCAAGTCAATTAAAATTGACACAGTATATTGTGAAAAAACATACATAATCAAAGTAATAATTTTTTACTTTTATCTATTAAATATGCTCCTATAGGTGCTGTTGTAAGTATTGCAACAACTGATACAAAAAGTATAATAACTCCACAGTCAAGTCCTGACATTAAAGGTATAGAGCCTATAGCCGCTTGAACTGTTGCCTTAGGTATGTAAGAGAAAACACAAAAGATTTTTTCTTTAATATTCAATTTTGTTCCACTAAGACTTAGCATAACTCCCAATGCACGGAAAATTTGAATTACAAAAATCAATAAAATAACTTTAAATAAATTAATATTAGTTAAATTAACATGCAAGCTTACACCTACCAATACAAAAAGTATTATTTCAAATATCTTCCACAAATTTTCATAATTTTTTTTCATTTGTTCACATAAAACACTATCCTTTTTATTAATATATACTCCCAATGTCATAATAGATAATAGTGGAGCTATAGGGAAGAATTTAGGTAAAATTAAAATTAAAAAACTTAGCGAAAGCAAAAGTATTAATTTTGCTTCTTTAGATAATTTAATATATTTCATAAGTTTTAACAAAAGATAGGCTAGCACTAAACCGACAACTATTCCTACTATAATATTTACTGGTATTAAAACGAATGATAAAATATTCATTTTTTTTGAAATTTCTAAAGATAAAAATGTAGAAAAGAAAACTATTACATAAACATCATCTACAGAAGAACCAGCTAGGATCATTTCAGGTATACCCTTTTTTGTACCTATATTTTTTTCAATTAAATCTATCATTCTTGGTGCAACTACAGCTGGTGAAACAGCAGCTAACACTGAACCAAGAAGAGCTGAATCTAAGACACTAAGCCCTAGAAAATATGGTGCAAATATTGTACATGCTAAAAGCTCAATACTTGCTGGAACAAAACTCATTAAAATTGCACTTTTCCCAACTTTTTTTAAATTATCTAAATTAAGTGCTAATCCTGCCCTAGTTAAAATGATAATTAATGCAATTTGTCTTAAATCACCTGAGATACTTATTAATTTTTTATCCATAAAAGGACTGATAATAATACCCGCTATAATCCAACCAACTAAACTTGGCATTTTAATTTTTTTCAATATGCTCCCCGCAATTAAACCTACAAGCAAAATTAATGCTATACTTTGTAACATATTACCTCCATTTCCAAAAAAAAACTTCTATACTAAAAATAGTATAGAAGTCATCAGCATTTTGCAGTTTTGATATATTTATCAAGGAAGAACTTCATTTCCTTTTTTATATTCTACAATATTTATTTATTTTTGTCAATTTTTGTTATTCAAATCTTCTATTATTCTTTCATACCTTTTTATATATTCTTTATCATCATATCTATCATTTAGAAATATATAAAGAATTTTTTCACCAAAAATTTTCCAACTTTCTTCTTCTTGACCTACAATTATAGGATAAAATTTACAATCATTATTTTTTGCTACCTCAATATCACAGGGTGAATCACCTAACATTATTATATTTTTTGCTTTATAACCTTGCTTAATTAGACTAGAAAGACACTTTTGTTTTGTACCTTTTTCTTGTCCCATAACTATATCCACATATTTCAATAAGTCAAATTTAGTCCATTCGTATTCTATTGCATTTTTATTTGCAGAAGATACTATTGCAATGTCACAATATTTTTTTATTTTTTTTATTACTTCACCTACATTAAAAAAAGGTTTCACTTCATCTTTTAGAGTTTCTATCCTAGCATTTACACTCTCACTCCAGATAAGAGCTCTTTCTAACTCTTTATTTTTATTTTTCTCTAGTTCTTTTTTTAAAGAATTATTTGATAATTCTTTTGTATTAGAAAGCCATTTTTCAACTTCAGTCAATCTCATATTCATTTCTTCAAAAACTAAGCATAAGCCTTTAAACCTATTCACGCCTCTTGTCTTTGAATAAAGATTTATTTTGCTCCATAATTTAAAAAACTTTTCTTTTTCTTCTACTTTCCATACTTCTGCTGCAATAGGACCAAAACAATGTTTGTGCTTATAATCCATAGTATCCATAGCACAACCATCTGAATCTATGCAAACAATTTTTCTATTTTGCACTTTTTTCCTCTCTACGACTTTCCAATATTCTTGTATTTTCTTTGACTTGTTTAACACCTAATGGGTATATAAAGAATAAGATTAATCCACATATTACACAACCTAAACCACCTACTAAAGTAAATACAGAATATATACCTCTTTCAACAGAAGCAGTTTGTAATATTGCACCTGAATTATATCCTATATAACTTAATGCAAATCCTGTCATACCACCTGCTAGAGCATGTCCTAATTTTCTTGAGAATGAATAAACTGCATATACTGTCCCATCTTCTCTACAACCTGTTCTAACTTCTTGGTCATCAATTATATCAGTTATAAATGCCCAAACAATAATATTAAAGTATGAAATTCCAATTGTGCAAAGAACAAAGCATATAAAGAATGTCCAAACATTGGTTAATTTAACTACATATAGTATTAAATATATTATCCCTGAAATTAATAAACCTATAGCTCCTGAATTCTTTTTACCTATTTTTTGAACTATTATACCTGCAATTGGAGATATTATAAATGTTAATATTGCACCTACCATTCCAGAGTATGCTAAAACTTCTTTACTCTTGAAATAGTCAATGTATAAATAAGCAGATAATGCATTTCCCAACATAGTAGTTAATAGATAAATAATTGAGAAAATTAAAAACACTTGTAATGATTTATTAATTTTTAAGCCCCTAGCTATTTTCTTTATTTCAGTTATTATACTCTTCTTTTCACTATTTTTAGCTTCAGAAACTGAAATTTCAACTCTTTCTATAGAGAATTTATAGCAAAGCATATAAAATATGAAGGCTAAAATTGCAAATACTGCAGCTATCATTGTGAATTTTTGAGGTGAAATAATATTTTCTGCCTTACCATTAATAATTTTTTCAACAAATATAACTTTAGGAACTGCATATGCAATTAATAATGTTGCAATTTGAGACCCTACTGTTCTATATATTGACAATGATGCTCTATCAACTGTATCAGTTGAAATAACAGAAGCCATTGAACCATATGGAATATTAATTGCTGTATAGCAAATACTTCCCCATAGTATATAAGTTACAAATATGTATGCAATTTTTACTGGCATTGAAAAGTCTTTTACAACATACACAAAAAGTAAAAATGCTGCAAGACATACAAAAGGTGCTACATATTTAATCCAAAATCTAAATTTACCTTCTTTTTTAGGAGAAATAACATCAACTATTCTTCCCATACCTATATCTGTAAATGCATCAACTACTCTTGCAATCAAGAATAATATACCTACAACTGCACCTGATACCCCAAGTACCTTTGTATAAAATACCATAAGGTACATCATTACAAACATAAATGACAAATCATTTGCAAGATCCCCTGACATATATGCTAATTTATCTATTAAACCAAATTTTCTATTTACTTTCACAACATTAAACCCCCGAATATGCACTAAATCCACCATCAATAGGTATTATTATACCTGTTACAAAACTTGCTTTTTCATTATCAACTAAAAATTCTATAGCTCCTAGCATTTCTTCAGGTTCACCAAATCTGTCCATAGGTGTATTTCTTAATATTTTACCTGTTCTTGCTGTTGGACTACCATCTTCATTAAATAATAAAGCCTTATTTTGATTAGTTACTAAAAAACCTGGTGCTATTGCATTACATCTTACACCAATTTTTGCCAAGTGTACTGCTAACCATTGTGTAAAATTATTAACACTTGCTTTTGCTCCTGAATAAGCTACGATTTTTGTTAATGGTGTATATGCATTCATACTTGAAATATTAACTATGCTACAACCTTTTTTCATATCTTTCGCTATTACTTGTGTAGGTATTATTGTACCTAAAATATTTAAATCAAATACAAATTCTATACCTTTTGGATCTATATCAAAAAAGCTTGTTCCTTTTGCCTTTATATCATATATTTCTTGATCAGCCGTAGCACGGGGTGAATTTCCTCCTGCACCATTAATTAAAATATCAACTGCTCCTAAATCCCTTTTTATATTTTCATAAACTTCTTCAACATTTTTCTTATCTAAAACATCGCATTTATATGCTTTAACCTTTAGACCTTCATTAGTAAATTTTTTTTCTAATTCTAAACCTTTTTCATAATTAAGATCTAGCATTGCAACTTTTGCTCCTTTTTTGGCAAAAAACTTTGTTATTATTGAACAAATTACACCTGCTGCACCTGTAATTACTACTACCTTGTCTTTCATTATTCATCTACCTTTCCATATATTTTTTCACACATTTCCCATAAACCATTTATATATGCAACTCCTAAAGCTCTGTCATATAGTCCATAGCCTGGTTTCCCTTTTTCTCCCCATATCATTCTGCCATGGTCAGGTCTGAAATATCCTTTATACCCAAATTTATGATATTCCTTTACTATATCTGCAAAATCCAAACTTCCTTCTTTACTAAGATGTCCAGATTCTTCAAAACTACCATCTTCTAATATTTTAATATTTCTCAAGTGAGCAAAATGTATTCTTCCTTCAGGACCAAATTCTCTTACCATTGAAATATAATCATTTCTTGGATCACAACCAAGTGAACCTGCACACATTGTCAAACCATGATGTTTATCATTGTATATATCAAGGAATCTTCTAAGATTATCTCTATTTGTTATTATTCTTGGAATACCAAAAATAGAATAAGGAGGATCATCAGGATGTATAGCCATATAAACATCATTTTCTATAGCTACTGGTATTATTTCCTTTAAGAAATATTCAAGATTTTTCCAAAGTCCTTCTTCACCTAATTCCTTATATTCTTCTATTAATTTTGCCATTTCTTCAACTGAATATGATGAATCCCAACCTGGTAATGCTAATTTCGTAGGATCTAATTTCTTTATTTGATCCTTATAGAATACCAAACAAGTTGAACCATCTTCTCTGACATGGTCTAATTCACTTCTTGTCCAATCGAATACAGGCATGAAGTTATAGCAAATAACCTTTACACCTGCTTTGGCACATCTTCTTATATTTTCTTTATAATTTTCAATATATCTTAAATAATCTCTCTTACCTAACTTAATATCTTCATGAACTGGAATACTTTCTACTACCTTAAATTCTAAGCCTACTTTATTAGCTTCTTCTTTAAGATGTAATATATCTTCCATAGGCCACACTTCACCAACCTTAACACTATATACAGCTGTAACAACTGTATTAACATTAGGAATATGTCTAATGTATTCAACTGGTATTGTATCTTCAGTTCCGTACCATCTAAAACCTATTTTCATTTTGACTCCTTCTTAAAGTATTCTTTTGCATTATTGAAACAAATATTTTGAATTAATTCTTTTAACATTTCTTCGTCATTTGGAATTTCATTATTTTCAACTAAAGTACCTATGAAATTACATAAAATTCTTCTGAAATAATCATGTCTTATATATGATAGAAAACTTCTTGAATCAGTTAACATACCTACAAATTTTGATAATAAACCTTGATTTGAAAGTGTTTTCATTTGTTTTAACATTCCACATTTAGTATCATTGAACCACCATGCAGCACCAAATTGCATTTTTCCATTATTAATTTGGAAATTAGCTACTGTTGTTGCAACTAAATCATTGTACACAGGATTCAAATTATATATTATCATTTTTGGTAAACTATCATTTTCAACCATCATATTCAAAAGTCCATTTAATTTTTCAGCAACTTTTGTATCGTCTGCGATAGAATCAAAGCCTGCATCATGCCCTAATTCCTTGAAATACTTCTTATTTGTATCTCTTATTGCTCCGAAATGTATTTGCATAGTCCATGAATATTTCTTATATTCTTTTGCCAAATCAACTAATAATTTTGTTAAATATTTATTTACTTCTACTTCACTTAATTCTTCTTTATTAAGTGCTTTTTTAAATATATTTTCTATTTCAGAAAGACTAGCTTTTTCAAATGGCATATATGTTAAACCATGATCACAAATATATCCACCATTTTCATCAAAATATTTTATTCTTTCTCTTAAAGCTTTTATTAAATCACTATATGATTTAATTTCAAAACCAACTATGTTTTTTATTTCTTTTATAAAGTTATAGAATTTTTCTGTACCTATAGATAAAGCTTCATCTGGTCTAAATCCTGGAACTACCTTAGTTTTAAAATTAGTTTTTTTCAATTCTTTATGATAATATAGATCAGCTAATGGACTGTCTGTAGTACAAATTGTGTCAACATTTGACATATTTATCAAATCTTGTGGTCTATATTTTTTACTATTGACTTTATTCCAAATAGCTTCTGCATTTTTACTACTTAAAATTTCATCTATATCAAAATATTTTTTTAATTCCAAAGCATTCCAATGATACAAAGGATTTGTTATACAATTATCCAATGTTTTTGCCCAATTATAGAATTTTTCATAATCTGTTGAATCTCCAGTTATATACTTTTCATCAATACCACTTGCTCTCATTGCACGCCATTTATAATGGTCACCTTCCAACCAAAGTTTTGCTATATTTTCAAATTCCTTATTTTTAAATATATCTTCAGCTGTTAAATGGCAATGATAATCATATATTTTCATATCCTTTGCATATGAGAAATATAATTTTTTTGCTGTTTCATTTTGTAACATGAAATTTTTCATTTCTAATTTCATTGCAACCTCCCCTTTCGTTTTGTCTTCGTTGTCATACACTATAAAGTGTATCTCAAAAACTATTAAAGTCAATAGTTAAATTTGTTTTTTGTCTATGTTGTCTTTTAAAAATATATTCTTACATATACAAAAAAAGCACCTTTATGGTGCTAAAGTTTATTTTTTAAATTGGTAATATTTCATATGAAATTTCATAATTTTCAAATTCTGGTAACTCTTTTACAATTCTTACATAATTTTCAATTTGCTTTATGTATTTTTCATCTGTTTTTGCATCATGCTTTGTTTTATAGTCATAAATAATAATTTTCTTACCTTCAATATCTATATTCATTCTATCTATTCTATATTTTTTTTGTGTTTTTTCATCTATAATTTCATATTCTTGTTTAACAACAAATTTAGATGAAAAAATTTGTGGATTATTTTTTATATATTTTACACAAGAATTATAGATATTATTTGAAATTTTTGGACCAACTAAATTTGCATATTTTCTTAAAAACATCGAATAGGCATATTCAATATCATCAGCAGTTTTAATATTTTCCATAAAATAATGTAATGCTAAACCTTTTTTTCTACTTAATTCTTTTTCTAAACTTGTTTCATCAAAATTTTCAATTTCTATTTCTTCATCACAGATACTAAAGTATTCTTCATTAGTAAATTCAGTAACTAACTCTTCTTCCTCTTCTTTTTTTTCAATATTATTAATAATTTCGCCATTTTCAAATTCAGAAAGTATTTGATCCATTTTTTCGCTTTCAAAAATAATGAACAAATTATTTTTTGCTCTAGTTAAAGCTACATATAGAAGATTCAAATTTTCTAATTTTTCTTTTTCCATAAATATATCAATATATTTTTTAAATTTACTCAAAGATAAATAAGACTTTTTCTTCAATAAAATTATATCATCTTCCAATTCTACCTTGACATATTTTGCAAAAGGTTCATTTTTTATTTGTAAAGGAAGATAAATAGTATCATATTCTAAACCTTTTGACTTATGTATTGTTAATAAACTAACGCAATTTTCTATACTAGCATTTTCTTTTAATATATTTTTTGCTTTTTCATTAAAATAGTCAACAAAATCTTGTAAATTGTAGTACATATCTACTAAATCTAGAAATTTATTTATATTTAACTTATCGTCATTTGTTGCATTTATACCATAACCAAATAATTTTAAATATGTTTTCTTAAAATTGCCCTTACATTTTTTTAATTTTAAAATTTCATCTATTTTTTCACCTTTAATAACGGCACTAATTTGTTCTAAAGTATATGTAGCAAGATCAGAACGCAAAAATTCTAATAAGCTATACATATTTTCATTAATCAAATAGTCAATTAATTTTAATAAAGCCTTTATTTTAACATCATTTGCTAACTTTAAACTTTGTATTGATTCAAATTTTATATTATTAATTTCTAATTCTTTTTTATATTTATCTAATACATCATTTTTTCTTGCTAATATAGCTGTACTCTTAGTTAAATTATTTTCAACAATACTATTAATTACAAAATTATTATCCTTTTCATAAGAAATAGCCTTTACATAACCACCATCTTTTATACAATTTACATTATTATATTTAAAATCATTTAAATTTGAAAAAAGTTGATTTATATAATTTATAATATTTTTTTTACTTCTATAACAAGTATTAAGTTCTAATTTTTTTATAGAAATATCAGGTATTGCTTCTTTTAATATTTTTTCAATATTTCTAAATAAACTTACATCTCCCCCTCTAAATCCATAAATTGCTTGCTTATCATCACCTACTATAAATAATTTTTTGCATTTTTTTATTAATTTTAAAATTATATTAAATTGTATTCTATCTGTGTCTTGAAATTCATCTATCATTATTATATCAATATTCGGAAATACTTCACTAGGATCAATTTCATATTTATTTGTATAAAAATTAATATCACTATAAGTAAATTTATTATCCTTAAATTTTAATTTTTCATCTATTTCATAACAAATTTTAGCTAATTTTTTATATGCAATATTATATGGAATTATCACTTCATTAACATAAATATTTGCAAGCTCTTCTTTGATTGATAAAAAATATTCATTAATTTCATCCTTACTCTTAACTAATTTAATCACCTTTGCAAAGTCTTCAAGATCTGTAATTTTATTTGCTTTAATAAAGCTACTACCCATTTTTGTTAAACTTTTTTTATCTTTTAGGGCTTCGCAAATTTCATTTTTTATATCGCTGAAATTTCTTGTTTTTTCTTTTTTTAAATTTTCAAAATTATCTAAATATCTATATACACTAGCCCTATCATTTAAAATATTTGAAATTATACTATTATATTTATCAATTTCTTTTGATGAAGAATCTAAATCATAAAAATCTTTAAAAATTTTAAAATATTTTTTATCAGATAAAAGTTCTAAGATAACTTTATTTATATATTTATCTGTATTATTTTCTATTATTTCATAATTATATATATTCTTTCTTGGTGCTAATGCTTTCATAAAAATTTTATTTATAAAGCTATCAATAGTAAAAATCTTAATATTTTCAGAATTTTTTATCATATCTTCATAGGCTAATCTTAAATTTTCTTCATTAACATCTACTTTCATACTAGAAATTATATCAATATATCCCTCTTTTTTTTCTAATATTTTTTCTAAAAAAACAATTATTCTTTCCTTTATTTCAGAAGTAGCTTTTTTGGTAAATGTTATTACAAGTATATTTTCAAAATTAACTCCATTATTTAATGCACTCAAATATTTTATTGCCATTGTATAAGTTTTACCAGTCCCAGCACTAGCACTTATTATTTCACAATTCATAGTCTGAACCTCTCAAAATATTATTTAAATCATAATTTATTTTTTTATTTGTATCAGGATTTATATATCTGCAAGAAATTAATTCTTTTATTCTATTGTCTAACTCTTCTTTTGTTAGATTTTCAATTTCTTCTTCATAATCATTTGAAAAAGGATAATAAAAATATGTTTTATTTATTTTTATACCCTTTAATTCACTAAATAGACGATAAGCTATTAATTGATATTTCAGTATAGTAGATATTTTAAACTTCTTAGCCCCTGTTTTTATATCTATAATTTCATTATCAGCAAAAATATCTTCTCTTAAGTTAATATTTAAATTTTTATATTTATAGTTCATTTCAACTTCAGATGTTATTAATTCATATTTCTGTTTTTCAAAAAATCTTTTTATATTTACTAAAATATCAGTAAAAAGTAAAATATTATAGCTTTTATAATAGTCTTTTAAAATATATGACCGATAATTTTCTAAAACCTCATCTTTAATTTTTTCTAAATTTTTAAATTCATTTTGTTCTATAGCTCTTTGAAAAATATTATGTACTATATTCCCAATTATATTGGCTCCAATAGATTTTTCATCAGTACTAAAATTAGTATAATGATTTCTTTTTAAAATAAGGTTAAAATATAGTTCTATATCTGAAAGCATAAATTCTGCAAAATTATATCCATTAATATTAATATTTTGAAATTCATTTTCTAGCTTTATACCATCTCTTTTAGTCAAAAATATCCCATTTTCTTTTACCTTTTTAGGTTTAAATGCCTTATCAAAAAAATTTATTTTCTCAAAAGGTGTATATTCAATATTTTCAACTTTTAACTCCATTTTATATATAAAATCCTTAAATATTGAAAAAATATCAATATCATTTTCTACATTTTTTATATAAAATAAGTCAGTTTTATCCGCTTCATAAATAGAGCGAATATATGGATAATATTCTATATATTTATAATCCAAATTAATTTTTAAACCAAGTTTTTTCTTTTGTATAGTAGATAAGATAAAATTTTTCTCTTTTTTTAATAAATCTTCCTGTATATTTAAAATAATTAAATGTTTTTTTTCTACATCATAAAAATTATTACTTATTTCATATTTTGCCTCTGGTATTTTAATGGTAAAAGGTTTATCTTGCAAATATTTTATAAGTAATTTAAGTTCATCTCTCTCATCTCTTAGTATATCAAAATTTTCAAATTCTTTTATAATTTGTACTTCACTTAATGCTTCAACAAAAATTGCTGCTTCATCTTTATATTTTTTTATCAAATTTGTGTAAATATCTTCCAAATTATATTCTAATAGCCTTGTAACTAAGGGAGTATTAATATATTTAAGTGATACTTCCATTCCTTTTCTTATTTCTAATTTTTCGTCTTCACTAATTTCAAAAAAACTCTTAAAATTTTCATTTTGAACAGCCTTATATATAGGATAAATTAATTTAGGTTCTTTTAAAATTTCATAGTATAAGCTTAATATACTAAAAATTTTTGAAGAATTAAATTTTGTATTTTTTTTATAATTAAAAATTTGTTCATTTATTTGTTTATATTGTTTCTTATCCTTAGAAATATCTAGTATTTTCACATTTTCCTTATTTTTTTCAATGTCTTTCAAATATTGAGTAAAATAAATTAAAAAACTTGTTTTATCTTTAAAACTTTTAGCACGAACATTTTTTAATTTTTTATAACTTATATTTTTCAGTATATTATTCTCTTCGTCATAATCTGCTTTATTACTATATAAGCAAAAAGTTATTGGTATATTCAAAGAATTCAATAAGTCTTTTTCCTGCTTAGAAATAGAAAAAACATTAACAATCTTAATTTTTTTTAATGTTTTCAAATATTTTTTATTAAGAATATTATTATAATACTTTAAATATCTTGGATAATATGACTTAGATTTTTTCATTTTTTCATCTATAGAGAATATAGCCTCAATATAGTTTTTTTGCCAATCATAGCAAATATCTAAAATTTCTTGTTTTGATATTTTTTGAGCTTCTAAGTCTGAAATCAAACCATAATAATTATATGCAATATCAATACAATCAAAATATTCATTTATACCAAATATTTTTTTTTCTTCATCAGATAAAATATTGTAGAAAAATATTACTTCTTTTTCTTCCTTAAGAATAATTTTATCTGTTAAAAAACATCTATCCAAAAAATCATAAAATTCTTGTTTATTATATATTATTTTTTCATCTTCCTGTGCAACAACTAACTTTTCATCAATATCAAAATATTCATACTCTATCATATTTCACCTCTTAAAATAATGTTTGTTGATCTGTTGCAGATAAATTAGAAATTATTTTAAAATTTCTTAGTGTTTCCATTACACTATTATTCAAGCCTGCTCTTTTCATCAAATCCTCTTGTGAACTAAATGGTCTAATCAATCTTGCCTTAACTATATTATTCGCTGCTATTTCTCCCAATTGATCAATTGCGACAAAAGGAATCAATATTTTTCCATTATCTATAATAAAAGTTTTAGCTTCAGATTTTTCAATATCAACTTTTGCTAGCTCTATTCCCCTATAATGCATTTCAATTAGAATTTCTAGCAAAGCCATTTCTGCCTTTTCATTTACATTTTTACTAGCTAATATTTCCAACTCAGCAAGTCTTTGTTTTAATTTATCAATTGGTTTAAACATTTTACTAAAGGTAAATGATGAAAGCTTTCTATTTAAATAAGCTGTATAAAATTCTAAAGGATAATATACCTTAAAATATGCAATTCTTATCGCCATCATTACATAGGCTACTGCATGTCCTTTTGGAAACATATATTTAATTTTTTCACAAGATTCTATATACCATTCCTTAGCTCCTGCCTTTTTCATTTCTTCCTTATATATTTCCCATTGTTCTTTATTCTTTGAAGGTTTTCCTCTTCTAACAAATTCCATTATTTTAAATGCTAAACTTTTATCCATACCTTGTAAAATCAAATAATTCATTATGTCATCTCTAACAGTAATTACTTCATTTAGGGTTGCTACATTTGCATTTATATAATCTTTTGCATTATTTAACCAAACATCTGTTCCATGTGACAAACCAGATATACGAACTAATTCCGTAAAAGTAGTTGGCTTTGTATCCTTAAGCATTTCTTTAACAAAATTAGTACCAAATTCAGGTATACCATTTGTTCCAAGTTCTGTTCCAATTTGTTGAGGTGTAACACCTAAAGCCTTTGTTGAAGTAAATAGGCTTAAAACTTTTTCATCAGTTAATGGTATTGTATAAGGACTTAAACCTGTTAAATCTTCTAAAATTTTCAAAGTTGTAGGATCATCATGACCTAATATATCTAATTTTACTAATTGGGCATCCATAACATGATAATCAAAATGTGTTGTCGTTGAATCAGATGTTAAATCATTTGCTGGTTTTTGTATTGGAGTAAAATCAAATACCGACATATCATTAGGAATAACTACCATTCCTCCTGGATGTTGTCCAGTTGTTTTTCTTGTACCTTCAATTAATTTTGCTAATCTAATAATTTCTGCACTATTTTTATTTAATTCATTTTTTAATAAGTTTTCTCTAAAATGTTCCTGTGTTGGATCTTTATCAAAAACACCAAATTGTTTTATAGATTCTTTCTTTAAAAAGTCTTTCAAATTTTCTTCAAAATATTTTTTTACATAACCTATTGCATTATTCTTTGCTGTTGTAGAAATTGTTCCAGCTCTAAATACAAATTTCTTTCCAAAAATTTCTTCAGTATATTTATGTATTTCACTTTGATATTCACTTGAAAAATTCAAGTCTATATCTGGAACTTTTTCTCCATTAAATCCCATAAATACTTCAAAAGGTATAGCATGACCATCCCTTATATATTTAGTATTACATTTTGGGCAATATTTTTCAGGTAAGTCAACTCCAGATTTTTCTAAATCAAAAATTTCTATATTTTTACATTCTTTATTAGGACATCTATAATGTGGCGATAAACCATTAACTTCTGTAATACCCATTAAATATGCAACTATAGATGAACCTACAGATCCTCTTGAACCAACTAAATATCCATTATCTACAGATTTTTTAACTAATTTTTGTGCTATTAAATATAGGACAGCAAAACCATTATTAATTATTGAATTTAATTCTTTTTCTATTCTCTTTTTTATTAAATCTGGTATATTTTCACCATATAACTCATGAGCTTTGTCATATGTAAGTTTTTTTACCATTTCTCTATCACCATCAATTTTTGGAGGATAGAAACCACTAGGAATAGGTTGTATTCTTTCTATACTATCTGAAATTAAATTTGTATTCTTAACAACTACTTCATAACTTTCTTCTTCACCCAAATATTTGAATTCTTCTAGCATTTGTCCTGTAGTTCTAAAATATGCATTAGAATTATATTTTGCTGATCTATAATCTGCATTAGCAACTTGTAAAACTGATTTTGACTTATATTCATAATCATGCAAATACATTACATTTCCTACTGCAACAACAAGTTTATTTAATTTTTTTGCCACTTGATAAAAGTATTTATTCATTTCTTCTATACTATTAAGATCTGTAACTTCGCCTTCTCCAATTTCTTTTTCATAGCAATTTCTTGGTAATAATTGAATATAGTCATAAAATTTCATTTTTTCTTCTAATTCTTTTTTAGATAAGCCTCTAAAATAGAAATCTATTAATTCCCCTGATTCATTAAAACCATAACTAGGCGAAGGAGAAATGAAAAAATACTCCCTATATTTTTCAATTAAACTTTTAGGTATTCTTGGCTTAGAATTACCATAATAATCCAAGAATGATTTACTTACTAATTCATAAAGAATTTTTAAGCCCTTTTTATTTTTTATAAGTATTGTTGTCTTATTTAAAGGAGCTATTTTAAGATCTATTTTTAATTTTTCATTTATATCCTCATGTGTTTTTACATCTTTAGAAAGAATTAATTTCATTAAACAATTAAATATTTTTGCAGTTACTTCAGCATCGTTAATTGCCCTATGATGATGTTCATTAATAAGACCAAATCTTTTACATAAAGCATCTAAATTAAATTTCTTTTGATCTGGTATAACAAGTCTTGCCCACTGTATTGTATCAATATATGAAAAATTTCTTTCAATTCCTAATTGTCTACTTTTTTCAGTTAAAAATCCTATATCAAATTTTGCATTTTGAGCTACCAAAGTTGCTGACCCAATGAATTCAAAAAATTCTGGTAAAATTTCATCAATTTTTTTTGCATTTTCTACATCTTCATTAGTTATACTTGTCAAATTTGTTGTAAATTCTGAAATAGGTATTTCTGGATTAATAAAAACTGAAAAAGTATCAATAACATCATTATTTTTTACTTTTACTGCTCCTATTTCTATTATTTTATCATTATATGGTGATAATCCTGTTGTTTCAATATCAAACACAACATAGGTTTCATCTTTAATAAGAGTATTCTCTTTGGCATTAATAACTAAATTTGCAGTATCATCAACTATAAAAGCATCTATTCCAAAAATAACCTTCATATCTTCATCGCTATTATTATATAAAAATGGAAAAGCATGTACCACACCCAAATCTGCTACTGCATACGACTTATATCCTATTTTTTTCAAAAATCCTGACAAGGCTTTTGGATTTATATTAGAATACATTTCACTCATATTAGTTTTTAAATTAAGTTCCACTCTTTTTATTGGAGCATCATCAACAATTTCATGATTTGCAACGCCTATTTTACTTATGCTTTTTGTATCAATATAGAATTCTTTTGTATATATCTCGTCTTTTTTATATATTCCCCTAACCTTAACTAAATCTCCTATAGAAATATCAACATTTTCTTTTGCATCGTAAAATTTTCTACAGCACACTGATTTTTTATAATCTGTAAGATAAAAAGTAAATATTTTCTTTTCTAAACCTGTCTTTGTCTTTATTTCTTTTACAGCTACTTCAAAAATTTCTCCAGTTATTTCCATAAATTTTCCTAATTCTAAATCTACAATAACTATTTCTTTTACTTCTTTATTTTCATTTTTAACAGGTATATTATCTGCATTTATAAGCCCAAATTTTAATGAAAATTTTGTATCTGGGAAAATTTTATTCAATCTTTTTAATATTTCCATGGAAATTTTTGAATTATTACACTCTTTAACCTGTAATTCTGAGGGTAATTTAATTGTTATTTCAGTATTATTTATATGTACTTCATAATTTAATAGTAAAGTAAGTAAACCTTTTCTTTCAAAAATTAATTGTACTATTAAATAATTCAATATATTATATAAATTACTTTTATTTTCAAAATTTATATCATAGATTAATTTATATGAATTTGTAAATTCACTTAAATAATTAGTGATAAGTTTATTTAATTTTTTAAAATCATCTATTTCTTTTGCATCAAGAACTCTAATTTTTATTAATAATTCTCTGAGCTTCGCAGGTATTATTCTAACATTTTCAATACTTATACTTTTAATTTCAAAACTATTTTCAATACCTTCATAAGGCTTTATATCTTTTATTTTTTGCATAGTCCTAATTTCTCATCTATTAAATTAAATATATATTCTCTATCTTTTTCATTTTCAACAAAATCAATTTCATCAACATTAATTTTTAGTAAGTCCGATAAGTTATAATTTTCAAAATATTCTCTATAATTTTTATCTAAATTTTCCCAATATTCTCTTGGAACAATTTGTTCATAATCTCTTCCTCTTTTTTTTATTTTTTTTATTGCATTATCAACACTTGTTTCCAAATATATCATTAATTTAGGCTTTTCTATATGTTCTAGCATGTTATATAACAATTCTTCATAAAGTTTAAATTCTTCTTCTGTCATTAAGCCATCATGAACTAGCATTCTACTAAATATTACATCCCCATATATAGATCTATCTAAAACACAGGCTGGTAATTTTGAAGCATCTTTAATAATTTTAAATCTTTTATTCAAGAAAAAAACTTGTAAAGGAAAACTCCATCTTTTTCTATCATGATAATATTTATCTAATATAGGATTATCAGTTACAGGTTCTTCATAAAGTTTTATATTATATCTTTTAGAAATTAACTCACTTAATGTACTTTTTCCTACTCCAACTACTCCATCAACACAAATTATTCCTTCCATAGTACCTCCCTTTATTATTACTTTATTAAAAAATTCTTTATAATATGACATAATTTCTCCTAAAAAAAAGCCCTTTTACGAGGCTTTTATTATTTTCTTATAGTTTGATCTGATTTTTCTCCTACTGATATTGAAGTTATTTTAGTTTCCAAATAACCTTCAATATATTCAACAAATCTCTTGCAATTATATGGTAAATCTTCATAATCTTTAATTTCAGTTATATCTTCATCCCAACCTTCAAATTCTTTATATAATATATTAATTCCTTTGCTATCGTCATAGTTTATTGGATATACTTGATATATTCTTTCATTAATTTCATAACCTATAGCTACCTTTATTTTTTTTAGACCTGATAAGACATCTAATTTTGTAAGGCATAATTCTGTAATTCCATTTATTATACAAGCATATCTTAATATTACCAAATCTAACCAACCACATCTTCTTGCTACTCCGGTTTTGCTTACATATTCATTTCCCTTATTTCTTAAAAAATTTCCATCTTGTCCTACAATTTCTGTTGGGAAAATTCCTTGATCTACCCTAGTGCTATACGCTTTAAAAACACCTATAATATTATTAATATACTTAGGTGGTATTCCAGCCCCTGCACATACACCTGCAACAGTTGTTAAATTAGGCGAAACATTTGGATAAGTTCCAAATGTTGTATCTAGCATTATTGATTCAGAAGATTCAAATAATATTTTTTTGCCTTCTAAAATAGCCTTATTTATTTCTGAAGTAGAATCTATTATTATATTCTTTATACTCTTAGCATATTC
Source organism: Sneathia sanguinegens (assembly GCF_001517935.1). Taxonomy (NCBI): domain Bacteria; kingdom Fusobacteriati; phylum Fusobacteriota; class Fusobacteriia; order Fusobacteriales; family Leptotrichiaceae; genus Sneathia; species Sneathia sanguinegens. The sequence goes on along the minus strand of NZ_LOQF01000009.1, from coordinate 38,149 downwards.
TTCATATTTTGGATAAATATATTCAAAATTAAGAATATCATCTGTTATTTCATTAGATATATCTTTTTTTTCTTTTAAATTATTCATTAATTTAGTTGAGAAAGTTTCTAAATTAAGTAAATCAGATACTCTTATTCCTTTTTTTAAAATTTTATCCATATAACAATAGGCTATATTATCTGAAGTTTTATTTTTTCCTACTTTATTATGATATGGCATAATTAATTGAGCCCTACCATCTATAAAAATATTAGTAATACTCTTTTCTTCATTTTCTAGTACACTTATTTCATCAAAGAAAGTATCTAAATTTACTGAAACTCCTGCACCAAGAATACATTTTCCTTTTGTGTTTAATATTCCTAAAGGTAACATATCCAAAGTATATTTTTTTTCATTTAAATATACTGTATGTCCTGCATTATTTCCACCTTGATATCTAACAACATAGTCTGCATCTTTTGCTAATTCAGAAATAATATTACCTTTTCCTTCATCTCCCCATTGTAAGCCTAAAATTACAAAAGTGTTGAATTTTTCTTTCATTTTAAATACCTTTAACAATAATTTTTATATTCTTTTTATCTATTTTTGATATTGAATTAATTAAATTTCTTATTGAAGTAATTATATTACCATTTTTTCCAATTACTTTACCTATACAATCTTCTTCAACATCTACAAAAATAGTAATATTTTTACCATTTTCTTCACTTGTTATATTATATTTTTCTTTATCATTAACTAATTCGTCAACCCAAAATGAAACTATGTTCAAATATTTATTCATTATATTACACCTTGCCATTCTTCTTTTGATACTATTTTTATATTAATATTAAATTTTTTCTTTATTTTTTCTAACATTTCATCAAGGTCATCTAAAAAATATGAAATTGTTAATATCTTTATTAAGCCTCTTTTTTTATCAATAGTTCTTACATTTCCTATACCCTCATATGCTTCTGTAATTTTATTAATAATATCAATATTTTCTCTACCAACTTCTAGTATATACTCATATTCTTCCATAATTTAGCTCCTTAATTAATTGTATAAATTCTTCAATGCTTAATTCCTCTGCTCTTTTATTAATATCTATATACTTTGCTAATTCTTCCCTATTAGCTATAGACTTTAGATTATTATATAGGGTTTTTCTCTTATTAGAAAAGGCTAATTTTACAAAATTAAAATATACTTTTTCATCAATTAATTTTTCATATTTATTATCTTTTCTAATCTTTAACTTTATAAATGCAGAATCTACCTTGGGTATAGGTTGAAATTTTTCTTTTTTAACAGTAAATAAATATTCAGTTTCACAATAAAAATTGACAAAATGCGTAAATACACTGATATCTTTATCTGTACATAGACGAATACCAACCTCTTTTTGTACCATCAAATAAATTTCATCTATTTTTTCTCTATTATCAAGTAATTTTTGGATAATTGGACTGGTAATATAGTAAGGAATGTTAGCAACTACTTTAACATTTGTATCTTCAATATTTGCTGTCATAAAATCTGTATTATGTAAAATAAAATTTGGATATTTCAAATATTTATTTTTTAGATTACTAATTAAATCTTCATCTATTTCATATGCTATTAATTTTTTCGAATTTTTAACTAACATCTCAGTTAAAAAGCCCCTACCAGGTCCTATTTCTATTACCTTACTTTCATCCTTATTTATATTAATTAATTGCTCAATTTTATTTAAAATTTCCTCATCATCCAAAAAATTCTGCCCATATTTTTTTTTGGCTATAATTTTACTCATCTTTATTCACATCTAGCACACATATATATGGTATATTTCTATATTCTTGCATATAATCAAGTCCATAACCTGATACAAATTCATCTGGAATATCAAAACCTATATATTGTACATCTACATCTGTTTGTCTTCTTTCTTCTTTATTTAACAAAGTACAAAGTATAACTTTTTTAGGTTCTCTTTTTCCTATCATTTTTAATATTTTTTTCAATGTTAAACCAGAATCTATTATGTCTTCAACTACAAGAACATTCTTACCTCTTACACTATGTTCTAAGTCTTTAATTATCTTAATTTCTCTTGAAGTTTCAAAATCATTTCCATAACTTGATACTTCCATAAAATCCATAGTTAAGGGCAAGTGTATTTCTCTAACCAAATCAGACATAAATACAACAGAACCTTTAAGTATTCCAACTACAACAAAAGGTGCATCATCATTAATATAATCTTTTGTAATTTCAGCACCTAATTCTTTAACTCTTTTACTAATTTCTTCTTTAGATATTAAAGTTTTTACTATATGTTCTTCCCAATTTCTTGACATTTTTTCCCTCGTTTCTCATATGTTTTTGTACATTATAGCACAAAAGAATAAAAAAAAATAGTTATTTTATACTGTATTCATTTGGTTCATCATTATCAACATACATAAATGGAAGATAGGTCATTATCATTGACAACATGAATAAAATTGTAAATAGTACAAAATATAGACTAAGTGGTTTAATAAAATTAACTGCACTTATAATATAATCACTGACATACATATAATTAGTTCCAAAGTGTGCATTTACAACCTTTGCAACAAAAGTGAAAAATAAATAACCTATTAACGAAGTATATAAACCTTTTTTTGTTACTCTTGCATTCAAATGATAAAAAGCATAAATTACAGACATAATCTCTAAAATATGTGTACCAATAAAAACATATACATAAGCTTTTGTGTAATATGGATTTATATTTGGCAATAATATAGCTAATATAGCTCCTGTAAAATAAAAATACACAAAATTAAATAATATATTTTTTCTAGTTATAAAATAAATCCCTGCAAATATTAAAGAAATATTACATAAATTTAGTGGAAAAGTTGTATACCATAATTCATGTTCAAATTTTATTCTATAATAAATATCAAATATTTTTGCAAAAATAAAAAAATATCCTATTATTGTTGTATAAATACCCTTTTCAAAATTCTTTTTAAATACCGGTATAATTATCAAAATAAGTGAAATGATAAACCAAAATACTAGTGCATGAATATGTATAGGTTCAAAATATTTAAATGAGTACATTTTTTCCTCCTTTATTTTTTAGCTAATTTCTTTAATACTAATTTCATCAATATTGCACTATCCTTATAATTCATTATTTCTTCATCCGATAAATAATCTTCAAGTTTAATTTTATTATAACCTAAAGATTCTAAAGCAAGTTTTAATTCATTTTTAATAAGTAAGATATTAAAATCTTGTGTTTCTGAAATTTCAATATCTTCTACCTTATCATTTAATTCAATAATAAGTTTTTGTGCTTTTTTTAATCCTAACCCATTAACTTTTGAGAGCATTTTAGCATCATTAATCTTAACTATATTAATTATTTCATTAGGTGAATACACCGATAATATTGCAAGAGCTATTTTTGGTCCAATTCCACTTACGGAAATAACTAATTTAAAAATTTTTCTTTCTTCTATTGTTTTAAAACCATATAATTTTATTAAATCTTCTTTCACATACATATATGTATATAATTTTTCTTTTTCATTAATAGCAACTAAATTTTCATAAGTTTTAAAAGGAATATAACAAAGATATGCCAAACCATTTATATCAATACAAGCATATTCTAAATTCTTAACAGTTAATTTCCCACTTATGTAATCGTACATCCAAATCCTCCCTTTTTAATATTTTATAGACTTTTCTCTTAAATTTTTCCAAATCTTTTGAACAATATAAAACTATATTCCCATCTTCATGTGTAAGTTTTATTTTTTTAACTAACTCTAAGGCAGGATCTATTAAATTTGCCTTTGGAAATATTTCTTTAAATTCAGGAATTAATAATGGAAAATGCGTACACCCCAAAATAATATTTATGGGCATTATATCTTTAAAATAATTTTGTATTACTAATTTTGCTTTTTCTTCTTCCATATTTTCTGCACATTGTACTAATAAAGGTGCTTCTATATTATTTATTATTCTATCCTTTAAAATATCATTATATACTTTTGATTTAATTGTAGCACTTGTTGCAATTAATGTAATATTCTTAATATCTTTTTTTAAGATATAATCACAAACAGGTGTTATAATACCATGAATTTCTAATTTATAATTTTTTTTCAAATAATCAAGTGTAAGTGCTGTTGCTGTATTACAAGCTATTAAAATTTCAGTCACTCCTTCTGATATAAAGAAATCAACTATTTTATCTGCATAATTAATAAGTTCTTCTTTATTTTTTGTACCATAAGGAAAATGTTCAGTATCAGCAAAATACACCATTTTTTTATTTGGATACATTTTCAAAACATATTTTAATACACTCAAGCCACCAAGACCTGAATCAAAAATTCCTATTGCCATTTTATATTTCGAACAACTCCTTTAATTTATTTGCTACTGCACTTTCATAATTCACTCCTATTTCTTCAGAATTACTCAAGGCTTTTTTTAATTTTGGACTTGCATTTTTCATGGTATAAGCCTTTTTTACAAGAGCTAACATTTCTAAATCATTTAAACCATCTCCAAATGCAATAGCTTGTTTTAAATTATATTTTTTTATTTCTGCTAATTTTTTTAATGCTTCTCCCTTTGTTGCATATTTTGAATAAATTTCAAAACAAAAAGGTAAAGTGAAAGCAAAATTTACAATATCTGAATAGTTATTTAAAATATATTTTTCTATTTTTTCTAACTCTTCATGTTTACCTATGAAAAATATTTTGGAAACCCTTAAATCCCCTATTTTTTCTTTATTTCTATATTCAAATTTCCAATTTTCTTCTTCCCATTCATGTAATTTATGATTAGCATCTATTGAGTCATGAATATACCACTTATCTTCTGCAATACTATTCATTACAATATCTTTTCCAAAATTCTTATATTGTAATTTTAGTATATTAGCTATAAATTCCTTTGGTAAATCATATCTATATAATTCTTTATTATTCTCATCATATAAAGCTGCTCCATTAGTTGTAATCATGGGTACATTTAATCCCAAATCATTTTTTACTCTGACTGCATCTAAAAAAGTCCTTCCAGTAGCTATTACAAAATTAACACCCTTAGAATGTATTTGATGTAAAATATCCTTAGTAAAGCTATCCATTTTATGATTAGAATTTAATAAAGTTCCATCTAAATCTGAAATAATTAATTTATACATTAAACCTCCAATAAAATATTAAAAAATATATAAATACAACTTTTTATTGATACATTATTTTTTATACTATTTTTCAAGCGAACTAGATAAATATACTGATTATCTGTTAAAATATTTTTTGATAAAATTAAAATTCTAGTTAAAAACTTATATATTTCTTCTCTTTTATTTGAATACACTTCTTTTATATTTTCTATCAATTCTAATTTTGCATTAATTTTTTCAAATTTAAGCATATTAATTATATATCTAATTGATAATTCATATTTTATTTTATTTTCAATATTTTCACTATCTTCTAAATATGCTAATAAATTTTGTTTTATTTCTAAAATATCATTTATCTTATACTTTGAAATATCCAAATTTTTTTCAATATATTCATCTAAGTACAAATTATTACCATCAAAAAAATCATAAATTTTAGAATCAATCTTATACTTTTTAGACTTAACATATTTTTTTATTGCTCTTGAAATTATAGTCTTAGGCAACAAGCTTATCTTTTTTACTAATAAAATAAAATATGTATCCATGCAAGGTTCTTCAATAATTTTTAACAAGGCATTTATTGCCTCATTTCTTATATTTTCTAAATTTAAAATAAAAATTTTTATTCCTGAATATGAAGATTGCGAAGCTGTTGAGATTATATCTCTTACATTATCAATTTTAATATTTTCATAGTAAAATATATCTTTTTTTAACATTTTAATATTCAAATTTTTAAATATTTCTTCACTAAATATTAATGCTTCTTTTTTTAAATCCACTCTATTATCAGAATAAAGCAAATAAGTTTTAGCTAACATCTTAATATTCCTTCACTTGCAAAGTTTGCAATAATTTTTTATTGTCAAATGCTAATCCCCCACCTAAAACAACAGAATCTAAAGGATTTTTTGATACAAAAACTTTTACTAAAACTTCTTTTTCTAATAAGGTTGTAAAATCTTTTATTAAAGCTCCTCCACCTGTCATTATTATTCCATTTTCAAGCAAATCTGCAGACAATTCAGGTGGGCATTTTTCTAATACTTCCTTTGCTGCATTAATAATAGCATCTAATGACCCTTTCATAGCTTCATATATCTCATTTTCTGTTATTTCTATACTTTGAGGACTTCCAGTTTCAACATTCAAACCTTTAATTGCTAATTGTCTAGGTTCTGAAACTGGTATTGCTGTAGCTAAATTTTTTTTCAAATTTTCAGCTGTTCTTTCTCCTATTTGTAAATTATATTTATTCTTTATATATCTAATTATATCATTATCAAAAGTATTTCCAGCAACTCTTATCGATCTTGAAGAAATAACTTCATTAAGTGATAATATAGCAACATCGGTTGAACCTCCGCCTATATCAACTACCATATGTCCCATTGGTTTTGAAATATCAATGCCTGATCCTATTATTGCTGCCCTTCCTTCTTCAATAATATATATCTTTTTTGCACCAACAACTGAATCAAATAATGCTTTTCTTTCAACCGTTGTAACTTCCAAAGGTACACATATCATTACTTCAGGTTTAAATAAAGTTCTACCATAAATTTTTGTTATAAAATAATTAAGCATTTCTTTTGTAACATCTAAATCTGCAATAACCCCATCTTTTAATGGTTTAATTGCTAAAATATTATTTGGAGTTCTACCTAACATTTCTCTTGCATCATGCCCCACTGCTATTACTTTTCTTGTTTTCTTATCTAAAGCTACAACTGAAGGTTCATTTAATACAATTTTTTCCTTTTGTCTATCATAAATAAGTACATTTGCTGTACCCAAATCAATAGATATACTTCTTTTTAATCTGAATATTCTGAATAAATTTTTTAATTTCATTTTTTATCACTAATATCTATTCCTAAAATAGCTAACTCCTCTCTTATTTTATCTGCTAATTCATAGTTCTTTTGTTGTCTTAACTTTTCTCTAATATTTAATAATATTTCCAATATTTTATTTTTATCATTTTCTATTTTATCTTCATTTAATTTTATACCTAAAATATTTTCCATTTTATCTTTTATTTCAAAATATACTCTTTCAACATTTGATTCTTTTGTTGCAAGTAATTTATTTACTTTTTTTATTAAAATTGAAACACAAGCTAAAGCTTTAGGTGTATTTATATCATCTTCTAAGGCTAAAATGAAATTAGTTTTGAATTCTTTTAAAATAGCCTCAAGTGCTTCATCTTCTTTACCCTTATTTAACATTTTAAATGTTGATATAGATTTTGATATTTTTTCTAAAGTTTTTTTAGAAACTTCTAAATCTTCTGTAGAAAAATTTAAATTTTTTCTATAATGACAAGTTAAAATAAAGTGTCTTATTACATTTCCATTGTAACTCTTTAGAATATCTCTTAATAATTTAAAATTTCCTAAAGACTTACTCATTTTTTCTGAATTAATTGTAATATAACTATTATGCAACCAATAATTTACAAATTCATTGTTTACATCATATCCACAATTACTTTGTGCCCTTTCATTTTCATGATGAGGGAATATTAAATCTTGACCACCTGCATGAATATCTATATTATTACCTAAATATTTATGTATCATTGCACTACATTCTATATGCCAACCTGGTCTACCTAAACCAAAATCTGATTCATAATAAGGTTCATTAGCCTTTCTTCCCTTCCACAAAACAAAATCATTCGGATTATCTTTTTTTTCATCAACTTCTATTCTAACTCCATTAGTCAAAGAATTTAAATCTTGATTAGATAATTTACCATAATCCTTATATTTATTTATCGAAAATATTACATCTTCTCCTTTTTTATATGCATAACCCTTTTTTAATAAGTTGCTGATAAGTTGTTTTATTTCATCCAAATTTTCAGTTACTCTAGGTCTTATTATTTCTGGAATAACATTCATTTCCTTTATATCTTCTAAAAAAGCTTCTATATATTTTTCACTTATCTCATCACAAGTTTTACCTTCTTCATTTGCTTTTTTTATTATCTTATCATCTATATCTGTAAAATTTTGTACATATTGTAGAGTATATCCTTTATATTTAAAAATTCTAGCTAAAACATCAAATACTATTATAGGTCTTGCATTACCTATATGAATATAATTATATACCGTAGGTCCACAAACATACATCTTAACCTTATTTTGTTCAATTGGAACAAAATCTTCAAGTTTATTAGTCAAAGTATTGTATAATTTCATAATAATCCCCCTTTTTTTATTTTAATGTTACAACTGTACAACCATGTCCGCCTTCATTTTGATCAGCATCATTATATGAAGCTACATATGGTGAATCTTTTAAATATTCTCTTATTTTTTTTCTTAAAACCATAGTTCCTTTACCATGTACAATATACACAAAATTATACCCTGCCAAAATAGCTTTATCTAGAAAAAGTTCTATTTGATGTATTGCCTCATCTGCTGTTTTACCTCTAACATCAATTTCAGTTTTTGCATTTGCTTGATTATATATAATAGTTCCCTTCTTTTGTTGTTTATACTTAGTATTAATTTTTTTTGCATCTGTAAAAGGTATTAACATTTTTAATATTCCTACTTGTATTTGTAAAGAATCTTTATTTTCTATTATTTTTAAAATTTTAGCATTTTTATTCAAAGATTTAACTATTATTTCTTCTCCTACCTCAAAGCCGTCTTTTTGCATAGTTTTAATCTGATTATTCTTATTCTTATTTTTCTTTTTATCTTCAACTATTGAACTATACAGTCTATTCATACTTCTTTGAGTTTCTTTTATACTTTCTTTATTTGCATCTTCTTGATTAAGTTTTTCAATTAATGACTTTGCTTTTGCCTGCATATTTTTAATATATTCATCTGCTTTTTTCATACTTTCATCTAGAATTTGCGTTTTTTCTCTTTCTAAATCATAAAGCTTATTTTCATACTCTATTTTTTTATCATTTAATTCTTCTTTTAAGATTCTTAACTTTTCATTAGCTATTTCCAAATCTTCATTTTTTTGCTTTATGGCTTGTAGCATTTTTTCAACCTTTTTATTATCTTCACTGATATAGCTCTTAGCATTTTGAATAATCTCATCAGAAATTCCATATTTTTTAGCTATAATCAATGCATTACTTTCACCAGGTATCCCTTCAATTAATCTATATGTTGGTGCTAAAGTTTTAATATCAAATTCCATTGAAGATGTTTTTATTCCTTCATTGTTATATGCATGTGCTTTAACTTCACTATAATGAGTTGAAATTATTCCATAACATCTATTTTTATTTAAATAATCTATAATAGACATCGCAAAAGCAGCTCCTTCAATTGGATCTGTACCTGAACCAAGTTCATCTAAAAGTACCAATGATTTTGAAGTAGCTTTTTCTATTATTTGTGAAATTGATTTAACATGTGAAGAAAATGATGATAAATTTTGTTCTATACTTTGTTCATCACCTATATCTGCTAATATTCTATCAAAAAACATTATTTGTGTTGTTTCTTTTGCAGGAATTGGAATTCCAGATAAAGCCATTATAGATAAAAGTCCTGCAACTTTCAATGTTACAGTTTTTCCCCCAGTATTTGGTCCTGTAATTAGCATTAATCTTTTTTCGTCATCTAAGCTAAATGTTAAAGGTACAACAACATCTTTATCAATAAAAGGATGTCTTGCTTCAACAAAATTAATTATTCCTTTATTAACAATAGTAGGAATATTACAAGAATATTTTATAGAAAATAGAACCTTTGCATTCAAAAAGTCTAATCTTTTTAGAGTTTCATATATAACTAATATTTCATTTTTCTTTGTTCTTAGATATTCAGTAACTCTAATTAAAATTTTTCTTATTTCTTCCCTTTCTCTAGCCTCATATTCTCTTAATCTATTATTTAATGAAACTACAGATAAAGGCTCTATATATACAGTATTTCCTGTTGAAGATTTATCATGTTCTATTCCCTTTATTAAACCTTTAAAATCAGTTTTTATTGCTAAAACATATCTTTCATTTCTTGTGGTTATTATTTTTTCAGAAATTGCATTTGCAAATTTAGAATCAGTTAAAATTGAATTTAACTTTTCCTTTATATTTTCATTGATTATATGTTTTTGCTTTTTAATATCTTTTAACAAAGGTGAGGCTGTTTCTAAAATTTCTCCCTTATCATCTATTAATTCAGCCAAAACACCTTCAATTTCCTTTGTTTCAACATTAGTATCAAATAATTTATATATTCTCTTATATTTATCTCTTACATTTTTAGCACGATTCTTAGATTTTCTATATAATTCTATATTTTGTTTTAAATAAAATAAATTTAAAATTTCAAGATAACTTCCTAGTAAATCTAATGTTGACATAACATTTTCAATATTTTTTATACCTTCAAGTTCTAATCCATCATCATATTTATAGAAATCTATCATATCTCTCATTAATAGCAATTCTTCTTCAGCTTCATCCTTAGTTTTATATTTCTTCAAATCCAAAAATTTTTCTTTTGTGCTATTTAAAAATGAATTATCAATCAATTCATTTTTTATTTTATAATATTCTAATATATCTTCATAAGTTTTCATATTCTGCCTTTCATAATATACCAAAAAATTTCAATATTCTCTCAAAAATATTTAATTTCTTCGCTTCAGTTTTCGCTATTATATCTATTTTTTTTATTATTTTACCATTAAGGCTATATATTTCTATATCTCCAACTTTAGAGCCTATAGAAATATCTTTATTTAAATTATATACTTTTTCTTTTATTATAAAATCAGTATTATAATAAAAGAAATCTGAAGCTATAGCTGTATTTATATTTTTTTGTTTAAAATGTTCCAAATTTAAAGCAGCATAAAATTGATCTTTATACAAATATTGTTTTAAATTTTTTTTAAAATCGTTCGCTAATTTTTGTTGAGTTTTAAATTTATTTTCATTAGTTTCATCGGCTAAACTAATATTTATTAAAATAACACCCTTAACTTTATAAAGTCCTATCATATTGAAGCCCGATAAAGTATGATAACCTGTCTTTAAACCAAAATTTCCATCTTTTCCTAAAAGAATATTTCTATTAATATATTTTTTCCCTTTAATATTAATCGTTTTTAAATTTGCCCATTCAATAAGTTTATCATATTTTAGAGCTTCTAAACTTAATTTTGACAAATCGTATGCCGTAGATACATCTACAGGTTTTTTAGTATATTTAGTTGGTAGACCAGCCGGTGTATAAAACTTTGTGTTTTCCATTTGTAATTGTTGTGCCTTAGCATTCATTAATTCTATGTAATTTTCAATATTATTTTTTGAGATATAATAAGCTGTTGCATAAGCAGCATTATTTGCTGAATATACTACCTGTGCTTTTAATAAATCTTCAAGCCTTATCTTATCTCCTTTTTTTATATCTATACCTGTTTCATTTATTTTTACCATATCATCAGTAATTGTAACTTTATCATTCAAAGAAATATGCCCTTTTTTAACTTCATCAAGCGCTACCATTATATTCATTATTTTCGTTAATGAAGCTATTGGTCTAATTTCATTTTCATTATATTTATATGCAACATAACCAGTATTTGTAATACTATACGCTGATACAAATGAAAAATTTATATGAGTAATTATCATAATTATTAGTATTACTACTTTTTTCATTATTAATTTTCCTTTCAATATATACAACACTATTTTAGCATAAGTAATTATTATAATTCAAGTTGACTTTTCCTTTTATTTATGGTATTATTTTATCTGCATGGTATAGGTGGCTAATACCTATAACAGCGATTAATTTATACGGAGGTGAACACTATGTTTGCAGTAATAAAAACTGGTGGTAAACAATATAAAGTAGAAGTTGGTTCAGTTTTAAAAGTTGAAAAATTAGCCGCTGAAATTAATTCAGATGTTGTATTAGATGAAGTATTAATGATAGATGGAAAAGTTGGAACTCCATTTGTTGAAGGTGCTAAAGTAATTGCAACAGTTAAAGCTCATGATAAGCTTAAAAAGGTTATCAACTTTAAATATGATAAAAAAACATACTACAGAAAAAAAGGACATAGACAACAATATACTTTAATTGAAATTAAAGAAATTAACGGTTAGACCTATGATAAATATTATATTTAAATTCAAAAAAAATATGATATATCAATTTGAAGTAAAAGGTCATGCCAATATGTCAACTTTTGGTACTGATATTGTTTGTTCTGCTATATCTTCTACAACACTTATGACTATAAATGGTCTTTTAGAAGTTTTAAATTTAAACTTTGAGTATGATGTTAAAGAAGGTTATACATTATGTAATTTAGGTGATAATCTTACAAAAGAAAGTCAGATATTATTAAATTCATATTTTGTATTTATAAAGGAATTAGCAATTAAGTATCCTAAAAATTTAAAATTAAAAATAATGGAGGTATGAAAATGTTATTAAAGTTAAACCTACAATTATTTGCCTCAAAAAAAGGACAAGGGTCTACTAGAAATGGTAGAGATTCTAACCCTAAATACTTAGGTATAAAGAAATATGATGGCGAATTTGTTAAAGCTGGAAACATTATAGTTAGACAAAGAGGAACTAAATTTCATAAAGGTTCTAACATGGGTTTAGGTAAAGACTATACTTTATTTGCCTTAATAGATGGATATGTAAAATTTGAAAACTATGGTAAAGGTAAGAAAAAAGTTAGTATATATGAATCAAGATAATAATTAAAAGGTGCTTTTGCACCTTTTTATAATATGAGGTATTTATGTCAAAAAAAGAAAAAATGAAATATATTATTAATATCCTTGAAAAAGAATATGGTAAACCAAAGGTATTTTTAAATTACACTACAGAATATCAATTAATGGTTGCTGTTATTTTATCTGCTCAATGTACAGATGAAAGAGTCAACGCTACCACAAAAGAACTTTTTAAATTCGTTAAAACTCCTGAAGATATGTTAGAATTACCTGAAAGTACTTTGAAAAAATTAATTTTTTCTTGTGGTTTCTATAATAATAAAGCAAAAAATTTAAAAGAAAATGCAAAAGTGCTTATTAATTCTTTTAAAGGAATTTTACCAAGAAATATAAAGGACTTAACTTCTCTTCCAGGAGTTGGTAGAAAAACTGCAAATGTTTTGTTATATGAACTTTGGAATATAACTGAAGGTATAGTAGTTGATACCCATGTAAAAAAAATTTCAAATGAATTAGGTTTTTCAAATAGTAAAAATCCTGAAATAATTGAAAAAGATCTAATGAAAATTGTACCCAAAAATTATTGGGGTCTTGTTCCAAAATACTTTATTTTACATGGTAGAAAAAAATGTAAAATAAATAATTTAGATTGTGAAATATGTAAATTAAAAAAGTAAAGTTTTTTTCAACTTTACTTTTAAATAGCTACATCGAATTTTATAATAGGATGTGACTTATATCCAATCAATTTAATATCTTCAAATTTCAACTCATCAAAAGGTTTATCACTAATTTCAATATGAGGTAAAGGATATTCTTCTCTTTTTAATTGCTCTTTTAAGCCTTCAATGTGATTTACATATATATGTGCATCAATAATTGTATGTGAAAATTCTCCTAATTCATATCCACATTCTTTTGCTATCATCATTGTCAATAAAGAATAACATGCTAAATTAAATGGTATTCCTAATGCAATATCTCCACTTCTTTGAGTTAAATGACAATTTAATTTATTACCAATCACACAAAATGCAAAAGTATAATGACAAGGTGGAAGCTTTGAAATTGTTGCATTAGCTGGGTGCCATGCACTTACAACTAATCTTCTTGAATTTAAAATTTCAGGATTTTTTTTCATTTGTTTCAAAGTATCTATTACATAAGCAATTTGATCAAAAACCAATTGCCCATTTTTTTCTCTTTTTGTAAACTTATTTGTTTCATCAACAAAAACTTCACCATCTAATTTTTGTTCAGGCACTGGAAATCTTCTCCAAAATCTTCCGTAAGCTGTTTCTAATAAGCCATCTTCATCTGCCCAAGCATCCCAAATTTTAGATTTTTTTCTAAATTCTTTTATATTTTCTTCCCCGCTTAAATACCAAAATAATTCATGTAACATAGAATTAAAATACATTTTTTTAGTAGTTAACAAGGGATACCCTTCATTTAAATCAACCCTATATGTATAAGAAAATACTGATATGGTATCTACTCCAGTTCTATTTTTCTTCAAAACTCCATTTTCTAATACATATTTCACTAAATCCTTATATACTTTCATTTTTTACCTTTCCTTCATATATTTGCGTAACATTTTCTAATAAACAAGCAATGGTCATAGGTCCAACTCCTCCAGGTACAGGAGTAATGTATTCCACATTTTCTAGATTAATTTCATCTATAGCTACATCGCCACATAATTTCCCTTCTAATCTATTTATTCCAACATCAATAATACATACACCTTTTTTCAATTTATGTGTTTTATTAATTAATTTTGGATATCCTGCTGCCGTTATCAAAATATCAGCTCTTTTTATTTTTTCATCTATATTTTCAGTTTTTGAATGACATAATTGAACAGTAGCCGATCTATTAGTTAACATCATAGCTAAAGGTTTACCAACTATATTACTTCTTCCTATAATAACAACATCTGAGCCTTTAATAGGTATTTTATACTCTTCTAATAATTTTATAACACCCAGTGCTGTACAAGGTCTTAAGCCACTTTGGTTTAATAACATTTTTCCTATATTAAAAGGTGAAAATCCATCTACATCCTTTTTATAGTCTATATGTGACATAATTTCTAATTGATCCAAATGTTTTGGCAAAGGTAACTGTAACAATATTCCATCTACTTCTTCATCTTTATTCTCTTTTTCGATTATATTAATTAAATCTTCTTTTTTTATATTTTCATCTAATATAACAGTTTTAGTTTTTATGCCAACTTTTTCGCAAGCTCTTTCCTTATTTCTTACATATATTTTTGAAGCATAATCATCTCCCACAAGTATAACAGTCAATGTTGCTTGTCTATAATATTTTGAATTTAAGTCCTCATGTTTACATTTTAATTGTTTCAAAATTTCATTAGAGACTCTTTTACCATCAATTAATTTCATATTTTCTCCTAAAAAAAAGTTCGCATAAATGCGAACCAACTAAAATTATATATTTTTAACTTGTTCAACTAATTTAGCAAATTCTGTTGCATTATTTACTGCTAAGTCAGCTAATACTTTTCTATCTAATTCAATATTAAGCTTCTTCAAACCATTCATGAATCTAGAATATGATAAACCATTTAATCTAGATGCAGCATTTATTCTAATAATCCACAATTCTCTCATTGTTCTTTTCTTTAATTTTCTATGTTCAGTAGAGAACGCCATAGCTCTTTTAACAGCTTCATTAGCTTTTCTAAAATTAGTTTTTCTTGTTCCTTTATATCCTTTAGCTTCTTTTAAAATTTTCTTATGTTTTTTTCTTCTAACAATACCAGTTTTAACTCTTGCCATATTTTTTCACTCTCCTATCTTCCTTGACTCACTGCTAATAATTTTGATACTTTTTTAGCTGCACCTGCAGAAATTACATAATCTTGTCCTAGACCTTTCTTTCTCTTATGAGTTTTCTTAGTTAAAATATGACTTTTTCCTGAATGTCTTATAACAAATTTTCCGCTTCCTGTTACTTTAATTCTTTTTTTTGCACCTCTATGTGTTTTCATTTTTGGCATGATCTTTTCCTCCTTATTTTTTAGGTGATAACATTATAAATTTTTGTATTTGTTCTTTACCATATTTTTTCTCAACTATAGCTAAGTCCTTAAAATATTCAGCAAAGTTATCAAGAATCTTTATCGATGACTCAATATGTAACTTTTCTCTTCCCGATAATTTTAAGCTTACTTTTACTTTATATTCTTTTTCAAGAAATTTTGTAATTTGTACTATTTTAGTTTGTTTATCATGTTCATCAATATGAGGTTTTATACGCAACTCTTTTATTGTAACATTTTTTTGTTTTTTCTTATTTTCTTTTTCTTTTTTTGTCTTCTCATATCTGAATTTTCCATAATTCATTACTTTACAAACTGGTGGTACTGCATTTGGTGAAATTTCAACCAAATCTAAATTATGCTCCATTGCAATTTCCATTGCTTCTTTTGGAGACATTACTCCTAATAAATCACCATTTTCACTTATTACTCTTACTTCTCTACATCTAATTTCTTCATTAACACGAATTCCATCAGATTTATTAGTTCCTTTTATACAGAACACCTCCTAAAATATAAAAAAACAAGATTATAAAACCTTGTTTCTCACTAAAAAATGAATACTAACTTGTATCCTTATATTTAATAACCAGACTCATTAAAAATGGAAAGGTGAGAAATCAATGTTTCTTCTTCACAAATACTAAATACATGATACAATAAATCCTATTATTTGTCAAGCAATTTTTTATTCCATTGCTCTACTTCTGGCTTGAAATTGTTCAAAAAGTCATTAACATTAACACCTGTAATTTGTATATCTTTTATCACATCGCCAACTCTTATTGATTTTGCTACCAATAAATCTTGTTTTGTTTTTAAATTTCCAAATACTGTATATCTTCCATTTAAATCTTGTTTTTCAGTTAAAGTTATGAAAAATTGTGAACTTGCACTATCTTTATTTGAATTTTTTGCCATTGCTATCATACCAGCTTTATCAAAATTTAACCAATTAGTTATTTCATCCCTTATAAAATATCCTGCATCACCTGTTGTATCTCCTTTTTTATCTCCAATTTGTATCAAATTATTTGGTAAAACTCTATGGAATTTCATATTATCATAGAAATTCTTGCTACATAAAAATACAAAATTTGCAACAGTTTCTGGTGCTCCATCAGGATATAAAAATACATTTATATCTCCTTTGTTAGTTATAATTTTTGCTTCTAATTTATAACTTGCCATTTTTGCCTTATATTTTTGTTCTTTTGTAACATTAACTAATCTTTCACCAAGAAAAGATTCAGTAATATCTGCAAATTGAACACTATTACATGATATTGCTAAAATACATAATGTTATTATTGCTATAATTTTTTTCATAATAATCTCCTTCTTTTAAATTCTTCTATTTCTTCTTCTATATCTGTTTGTTCATTAATCCCTAAAACAAAAATTGGAAAATTAAAATCCTGAACCTTTGTTCTTAGTTTGTCTTTTAGCATGCTTTTACCTTCAACAATTTTATCGTAAATAACAACCAATAATACTGACCGTTGTTTTTCACCTTCAACAGCTTCAACAATTTTGATCAATCTTTTGGGATTCATATTAAGATATTCTTTAAAAGCTTTTTCAAATGCTTCTTGACTAATACAAATTTTATATAATGAATAAACAAAATCTGGCACTCTTAATCCAAACAAAGGCTCTATTTTCTTTGCCCTGTTTATATTAATAATTTTCAATGTTCCTCCTTCTATATTGCTTTTAGTTTTCTCTTTTCTATTTATTTATTATACTACATATCATATAAAAAAAACAATATTGTTTTCTTCTAATGTTGTCGGTATCCCCTTTAACATTCTTCCCATATATTTTCCATTAATGTATATGTTTTATTACAAATAATGTAAATATTTCAATCAATAAAGTTAAAATTAATTTTTTATAGTTTTTTTGTATATCTTTTATCCATATTTTTTTCATATCTTTCCTCCTTTCTTTGTAAATAAACAAAAATGCACCCCATGTAGGAATCGTTATCCTACACGAGATGCCTAATTTAATAGTTACATTTATTCTCATATTTTTTTGTTTTTCATTACATATTTATTATACTACGTTTAGTTAATGTTTTCAATATCGTATTATATCTCCATCATAAAATTTTGCTATTTTATAGTCATATCCACTTGTAAATTCCTTAATTTCTTTTTTAGAATCTTTTTTATATGAATATTTTTCATTACCATAATCCATAATTAATTTATTATCTTTTAAAATATATTGTATTTTATTTTTATCATAAAATTTTCCATCTTTAGAAATTAATTTAAAATATGGTAATTTACCATTATACCCTGAACCATACATATATGTATAATCTATCAATATATATTTACCATTTTTTAATTTTCTTATTTCAATTTTTATAGATGTTGATTCTTCACCTTCATATGTATAATATCCCACATACTTATCATAATCGAAATTGTCTTTTGGTTTGTTTGATGCAAATCCTACAAATGTTATCATCATCATCATTATTATCATTATTATCTTTTTCATATTTATCTTCCTTTCAATTATCTTTTCCAATCATAGTCATGTCTTTTATTTTCATAATAGAATTTTATCTTTGCATTCTTTTAAATCTGGCTGATATAAAATATCATCTGTTGTCAATATGTCTTGTATTTCAACTCTAATAGTGTCTATAACATCACCATTATCGTGATAATCATAAAAAGTATAATAATCCCCTTCTTTATCTCTCACTAAAGAAATATATACATCATCACCATCAGATAAAATATGGTTATTATAGCCGTTATAATCTTCTAAAAATTTGTTTAAATTTTCTGGACTATCTGAATTGAGTTCTTTAATAGTATTTACTACTTCTGTTTCATCTTTATATTTTTGTACAGGAATAGGTTTTAGGTTGTTGTCTTTTAAATTGTCATTTAAATTACCTAACAGCCTTTCTCTGTAATCATCTGCCTTTATTGTTAAATTATCTTGAATTTTTTGTAAAGTATACAGTAACTCTTCAAAGTCGTGTAGTTGGCTTTCAAAATAACTCATAGGCATATCTTCATAGACAGTAAAGCTATCTAAACCATCAATATTTTCCTCTAAATGATATCTACAGAGACCTCTTTCATCACTATCCATGCAAAATTCATAATTACAGTAATTATAACACCATGTATTAAAATCTTCAAAAGAATCTATGTTAATATCGCTATAAAAATCTTCAACAGCTACTTTGAAGTCCCAAAAATTATTTTTCAGGTGTTCTCTCACGACATTATCTTTATGTGATTCATATAATCCTAATAAGTCGGTGGCTGGGTTTATCCCGATTTTTTTAATTAAAATATCTAGTATATCATCATTTGTTATTTTGACATCATAGTACATCAAACCATCACTAACAATTACACCAGTTTCTGTGTCTTCGACCACATAAAAATTTTTTACATCTTCTTTTGTTAATATCATGATTTTCACCTCTCTTTTTTATATACTTTATTATACCCTACATTAATTTAAAAGTAATACATTTAATAATTATTCCACTTTTCAACATAGTAATCATGATATTCCCATAAATATTCAACAATTTTATCATCATAATTATCAATACAGTTATCAAAAATATAATATTTATTCGGTAAACTATCAAACCATTTCATAATAAAACAGATCTAGTAAATTAAAATGCCACCTCCTATGATTTATATGTTTTATCATAAAAGATAGCTTTTTGATTAAAGTATTTTTGAATTTTTATGTTCTCCAGTTATTGAAAATATTGCCCATTCTGCAATATTTACTGAGTGATCACCTATTCTTTCAAAATATTTTGCTATTAATAGGTCTTCTATTATTTTTTCTCCGTCTTCATCAGTGTCTTTTATTAAATGTATCATTTCTTTCTTTATTTTTTCGAATAAGTCATCTACTTCATCATCAGATTTAATAACTAAATTAGCAAGATTAATATCCTTATTAATATATGCATTAATACTATTAGTTATCATTTCAGTCGTCTTATTAGACATAGCAATAAAGTTTTTAAAGTTTTCAATATTTTTCAATGTTTTTTTAGTTTCAAGTATTATTTCTGAAATATCTGTTGCATGATCTCCTATACGCTCTAAATCTATTATCATTTTAAAAGCTGAAGATATTGTTCTTAAATCTTTGGCAACAGGTTGTTCATGTAATATTAAATTAAGACATAAACGTTCTATATTTTTTTCCATTGAATTAATATCATTTTCATTTTGCAAAATTTCTTTAGCAATTTCTTTATTTTGAGTTTCAATAATTCTTATAGTATTTGCTATTTGTTCTTTTACCATTTCTCCCATTTTAACAAGATTATCATTTAGTAATTTTAATTTTTCATCATATTTTTCTCTCATTTTATTCACTCCTATCCAAATCTTCCTGTAATATAGTCTTCTGTTCGTTTATCACGAGGATTACTAAAAATATCATCAGTTTTTCCAACTTCTATTATTTTACCTAGTAAGAAAAATGCAGTATCATCACTTATTCTTATAGCTTGTTGCATATTATGTGTTACCATAATTATTGTATATTTTTCTTTTAAAACTCTAACTAAGTCTTCTATTTTACCAGTAGAAATTGGATCTAATGCACTTGTAGGTTCATCCATAAGTAAAACTTCAGGTTCAACAGCTAAGGCTCTTGCTATGCATAATCTTTGTTGTTGCCCACCAGATAATGCAAGTGCTGATTTGTGTATTCTATCTTTAACATCATCAAAAAGAGCTGCCTTTTTAAGAGAATTTTCTACAATAAAATCTAATTCAGATTTTTTAGTTATCCCATGAGTTCTAGGACCAAATGCAATATTATCATATATACTCATAGGAAAAGGATTTGGTTTTTGAAAAACCATCCCAACTCTTTTTCTTAGTTGATTAACTGATATATCATTAATATTTTTCGAGTCTAGTAAAATTTCTCCTTCAATTTTACAATCTTCCACTAAATCATTCATTCTATTTATAGATTTTAAAAGAGTAGATTTACCACAACCAGATGGTCCTATAAAGGACATTATTTTATTCTCTTTTATTGCAATATTAATATTTTTTAATGCTTGAAATTTGTTGTAATAGAGATTTAAATTTTTTACTTGTATTTTGTCCATATTTACCCCTTTTTCAAATTATTAGTAATTTTTTTTGCAAGTAAGTTAATACCTAGTATTAGTATTAAAAGTATAAATGCTGTTGCATATGCTTTATCAGTATGTAAGCCTTCGCTAGATAAACTATAAACATGTACTGCCAATGTTCTTGATGATGAAAAAATACTTTTAGGTAGTTGTGCTACTGTACCTGCAGTATAAATTAGAGCAGCACTTTCTCCAATAATTCTACCTATTGAAAGTATTATTCCAGATAGTATCCCAGACATACTTGCAGGTAATACTATAGAAAATACAGTTCTTAACTTTCCAGCACCTAAACCAAAAGCTCCTTGTCTATAACTATCTGGAACAGAATTCAATGCATTTTCTGTAGTTTCCATAATTATTGGTAAAATCATTATTGCAAGTGTTAATGCCCCTGATATTATTGAAAAACCTAATTTGAGCTTTGTAACAAAGAAAAGCATTCCAAATAGACCATAAACAATAGATGGTATCCCAGCTAATGTTTGAGTTGTAATAGAGATTAGTTGAATAATCCTATTTCTCTTATTTGCATATTCAGTCAGATATATTGCACTCCCTATTCCAAATGGTATAGAAAAAATTAATGTTAGTAATATTATAGCTATAGTAGATACAAATGATGGAAAAATAGAGCTATTTTCACTAGTATAGTTGATAGAGAAAATAGAAAGATCTATATTCTTTATTCCATTTATTACTATGTACATAATTAAAAATACAAACATACCAAAGGCTAAAAGTGCTGAAGAATACACAAAAAATTTAAATAAATAGTCTTTTATCTTCATTTGTTATCCTTTCTATTTAAATATACAAAAGTACAATTAATTAATAATATGAATATAAATAGAATTAATCCTGTTGCGATAAGTGTTTGTCTGTGAAATCCTGTTGCATAGCCCATTTCTATAACTATATTAGTTGTCAGAGTTCTAGCTCCTTTTAATATATTGGTAGGTAGAATAGTTTGGTTTCCAGCGACCATTACAACAGCCATAGTTTCACCTATAGCTCTACCTATACCTAAGATTACACTTGAAAATATACCTCTCTTAGCTGCAGGCAATACTATACTATATATTGCTCTTTCATGACTAGCACCAAGGGCTAGTGCTCCTTCATAATAGAATTCGGGTACTGTGTTTATAGAAGTTTCTGTTATGCAAATTATTGTAGGTAAGATCATTAAACCTAATAGTATTGATGCACTTAATACCCCTTTTCCAGTATATCCAAATACTGTTCTAACAAAGGGAACTATCATAACTAATCCAAAAAACCCAAATACTATTGATGGTATTCCAGCCAATAAATCAACAGTATTTTTTAAAAGAGGATATATCTTTTTAGGGCAGTATTTTGCAAGATATATTGCAGTCATAATACCTATAGGTACACCAATAATAATAGCACCTATTGTTATTACAACGCTTCCTAATATCATAGGTAATATACCATAACTTGCAGGTATATCTGTAGGAGCCCAGTCAATATTGAAAATGAAATTTCTAAAACCTAATTGTTTTATCACAGGAAACCCATTAATTAATAGAAAAGAACAAATTAATATAACGCACAATATTGTTGTAGTTGAAATAGCTAAAAAAACATAAGACATTACTTTTTCTTTATTCATTTTTTATTCACCTCTATCCATTTTTTTATATTTCCTAAATAGATATTTTTTATTTCATTTTTAGTGAGATTTTCTGTAGTGTTTTCTTTATTAACAATTAATACAATAGGATCTAATGCAATTTTTATTTCTTCTAGGTTTGCTTTTTCTTCATCTTTTAAACTTCTACTAGATAAGCCTAGGTTATATACCTTTTCTGCTGTTTTAGTTATACCAATTGTACTATCGCTAATTTGTAGTTCAATTTTTACATCTTTATTAACCTTACAATATTCTTCTATTATTTTTTCCATAAGTGGTGATACTGAACTTGATCCACCTATAGTTAACTTTCCTTTTACTTTCTGGGTTGGATAATTTGAAAAAATTTGATTTGGAATGGGAATATATGAATTTTTTTTGATAATTTCTTGTCCTTGATTTGAAAAAATATATGAAATGAAATTATTGAATAAAGGATTATCGTGGTCGCTTTTATTAACAATCACTGAAAAATTTCTAACGACAGTATATTTACCATTTTGAACATTTTCAATATTTGGATAAATATTATCGACTTTTAAAATTTTAATATCCTTATTAGCCGAACCTAAAGAAACATACCCTATAGCATGCTTATCATTCTCTATGGTCTGAATAATAGTGTTTGTATTATTCTCAACACTTGCTTGTTTAGTAATTAAATCTTTTTTCAGATTTTTACCTTTTAATTCTAATTTAAAAATATCCATAAATGCACCTCTAGTACCTGAGCCTTGCTCTCTTGTGATGACATTTATTTCTTTAGTGGGATTAAATTTATCATGCATACAACATGCAAGGAATAAACTTATACTGAATAGAAAAATAATTTTCCTTAGCATTTTATCACCTTCTTTGGCTTTATTATACCAAAATATATTTTATTGTAAAAGAATAAATAAAATTTTCACATATAACGAAAAAAATACACCCATAAATAAGTTTTTTCTTAAGAATTTTAAAAAAAAATAATTGAAATCACTTAATGGGTGTATATAGTCTATCAGCTATTTATTCTGTAATTGTTTAACTAAATTTTCTAATTTTTCTATTCTATCAAGTAATTCTTTATTAGATTGATTCTTCTTACCTAGATTAACACCAACTCCTGCACCAAATGCAATATTGCATTTAGTATTAACTGCACCAGATAGCTTGTAACTCAATCTATCATTATCAATATGCCCACTAATACCTAAAGCAAATGAATGAGAACCAGAATAAGTACCATATGAAGCAAAATATTTCGATCGTATTCACTTGATACTGTAAATAAATTAGCCATAGCAACACCATCACCTGTATTACCGATACGCTTTAGTTATCTATCAATGTAATTTTTACGATTTATTAGATGAACTAAATGTTCTGTATCACATGCAAATTTAAGATAATCTCTATTTTCTTTTTGATTTTTTAAATATACATTCTTCATTTTGCAATTAAAAAAATTTAGCTTATTGCTATTTTCTTCATGATATACTCTTTTTTCTTATTCAAATAATATTTGACTCTTTTTTTTTTAAAAAATAGACTTTAATAAAAAATGAGGTGTCCCAAAAAAAGTTGTGAGTTATCATTAGATATGGGATCACCCCCACTCATGCGGGTAAAACAGAATAATAACAAATAGGGATAATCTTAGAAGAGATCACCCCCCGCTCATGCGGGTAAAACTTATTCAAACTGGGCAGAAAAGTATGCAAAAAAATCCACGAACAATTAAAAGGTCATGAGCAGTATCAAAGATATAAGAAAGTTTTAGGAGACAAAGTACCTAATTTATTTGAAAATTTTGTAGATATGAAGTATAACAATAGTAAAGAATATTAAGTGTTGAAAACTATATATAAAGCAACAAAGTCTTACTCATTTTATAAAAAATATCTAAATAAAAGAATGCCTGAAACAATAGATAATTTGATGTCTATGATGAAAAATAGTAATCAGTATGACGAATTTAAAAGAGAATATAACACAATTAAGAAAATCAAAAGAAGTAAATGGAATAATAAATTTAAAAGAAAAACCATAAAAACTTATGATGATTTTAGAAAAAAAGGAATAGAAATATCTAGCCACGAAGTTTCTAGAATAGTTCAAAGAATCCAAGATAAAAAAATTACTCCTGATGAAATAGTTAATACTTATAATAAATTTAGAGTTGTTACAAATGAAAAAGATACGGAAAGGGATGGAACATGGAAAAAGAAATAACAACAAATGAATATATAGAAAAAGTAAAAGGGCATTTAATAAAACCACCTAAAAATACAAAAGATTATTTTGAATTTTATAATTGGTTAGAAGATAATGAGCCTATTGAATATGCAAAAGTAACTGATGAAATTTTTGAATTATCAACAGAGGCAGAACCTTGGACAGATATTGAGAACTTTATAATTTTAGATAAAAAATTAAAAAATATATTAGAAAGATATAATGAAAAATAGTAATCAGTATGACTCGTTTAAAAGGGAATATGAAACTATAAAGACAATTAAACGGAAAGATTGGAATAAAAAATATAAGAAAGAAATTATAGAAATTTATAACAAGCCCATTAATTATATTGAATAGGTATTATGATTTAGTAAGGATTATTACTAACGAAGAAAATATAGAAATACTTATGGTAATTAAAGATGATAAAGATAGAAATCAGGGAATGATTAGAAGAGGAAGGTGGAAGAAAAAATGAAATTTATAGATTATATAAATAAAATAAAAAAACATTTATCTAATCCAAATAAAACATGCGACGAATATTTTAAGTTTTATATGGAGATAGATTCAAATTATCCATCAAAAAATTTAAGTTATGATGAAGAATATTTTGTAGATGATATTAGAGAAGTAACGGAATATACAGAATATTGGAATAAAACTAAACATTTTAAAAAATTAGATGAAGAGTTAAGAAAAGTATTAGCTAAATACGGCTATTAAATTATATGAAGCAAAATCAATAGAGATATTAGATTAAGAGCAACTGTAAAAGGTTGCTTTTTTTGTTAGTTAAATAAATTTATTTTAGGATCACCCCCACTCATGAAGGTAAAACCAGTATTTCCATTTACAGATAAAAAATTAAAAAATAAATTAATGCAATTAGAAAATTTATTAAAAAGAAACAGTTGACTTTATAAAAAAAAGAAGTAAAATTGTAGTGGTACAAAGATAGAGAATTGTGTTGCTATCACCCTTGCGAAAGCATGAATGGAAATGCGGGTACAACACAACCGCTGTACTAGATAAATTGCAATTTTAAGCACTCATTAAGGGTGCTTTTTTTAGTTAATTAAGGAGAAATAAATGATATTAGATAAAGACTTAATAAGGCAAATATTATTATATGTCGAAGAAAATGGAAACGACAAAATGCCAGTATATAACATTGAAATTGACGGATATACAGACGAAGAAATTAAATACCAGGATCACCCCAGCTCATGCGGGTAAAACTTCTTAATTCTTTTTTTATGTCTGACATATTGACTCCTAGTCTAGTATTTCTATTTTTTCTATTTCTGATTGCCCTATCATAAAAATTTCAACGTCTAGACTATTTTCTTCTTCTTCGCTTTCAGCTTCAAAATACTCAAATGCTAATAGATTTTTATAATAATTTCCATTTGTTAATGTTAAATTTATATGATGTCCCTCAGCATTTATCATTTCTTCTATTGTAATCATATTAATTTTCCTTTCTAGGCACTATATGTATTCCTGTTTTAGAATAATGTATTGAGTATTTTTTAGTTTCATATATTTCAGTTTTATTTTTACTCCTAATCTAATATTTCTATTGATTTTATATTATCTACTTTAATTTCTAAACCACATAGACCTAAATCAAATTTTGCTAACCAAGTTTCATAATAATTCTCATCATAATATACTTCAACTAATTTAATACTTTGATATTCATGGTATGATTTTACATTCATAGTTTTACCTATATTTTTTAATAATTCATCTTTTAACATATATCTCTCCTTTTTTTAATATACAGGATACACATGATATCCTTTCTTAGAATATGTTGTTCTAGTCTTTTTAGTGTCATAATACATTAATTTTATTCTATCCCAAGTTTCTCCTATATCACTATTGTGAGAATAATTTTCAATATATTCATAAGAATTTTTATTTTCTTTAACAATTATTTCACCTTTTCCCCTTATTTTCTTTTGCAACTCCCTAATTTTATCTTTATATTCATTATCAGTCATTTTATCACTATTTTTAAAATATGATTTATGGATCACCCCCGCTCATGCAGTTAAAACTTCTTAATTTTTTTTATGTCTGACATATTTACTCCTAATCTAATATCTCTATTGATTCTATATCATCTACTTCAATTTCTAAACCACATGTGCCTAAATCAAATCTTGCTAACCATGTTTCATAATAATCCTCATCATAATATACTTTAACTAATTTAAGGTTTTTATATTCATATTTTGCTTTTATTTTGGTATTTACATTCATAGTTTTACCTATATTTTTTAATAATTCATCTTTTAACATATATCTCTCCTTTTTTAATATACAGGATACACATGATATCCTTTCTTAGAATATGTTGTTCTAGTCTTTTTAGTGTCATAATACATTAATTTTATTCTATCCCAAGTTTCTCCTATATCACTATTGTGAGAATAATTTTCAATATATTCATAAGAATTTTTATTTTCTTTAACAATTATTTCACCTTTTCCCCTTATTTTCTTTTGCAACTCCCTAATTTTATCTTTATATTCATTATCAGTCATTTTATCACTATCTTTAAAATATGATTTATGGATTACCCCCGCTCATGCGGTTAAAACTTCTTAATTCTTTTTTTATGTCTGACATATTTACCCCTAATCTAATATCTCTATTGATTCTATATCATCTACTTCAATTTCTAAACCACCTGTTCTTAAATCAAATTTTGCTAACCAAGTTTCATAATAACTCTCCTCCAATACTTATATCATAATACGAACTTCCAATAAAAAAACTTAGTCATTTAATATTTCTATGTCTTTTATCTCACTTTCATTTATTAAATATACTCCTATTTCAAGCATATTCTCTTCTTCTTCATCTTGAGACCAATGGAACATATCACAATAAACATTTTCCAAAATATTACCATCGTTGAAATATATATTTATATATTTTTTTTCTGATAATTTCATTTTTTCTAAAATTTTCATTTTATATCTCCTTATTTTTGAGGTACTATATGAACTCCAGTTCTAGAATAATGTATTAAGAATTTTTTAGTTTCATATATTTCAATTTTAGGATCACCCCCGCTCATGCGGGTAAAACCACATCATACAGTTGCTCTATTTTTTATTTCTATAATATATATCATCATACACCTTTTGTACTAATGCACTTTCTTTAGTTGAATTTTGATTTCTATCAAATAAAGATATAATAACATCATCTAGTTCAAATTGAAATTCTACATATTCATCCCATGACACCTCTTTATCAATATAATTATCTGCATTTTCCATATATTTTCTTATTATTTGTTTTTCTTCTTCTGTTATTAATATTTTCATACATAATCTCCTATCTATTGTATGGATTAACTTGTATTAAATTCCCTGTATCTGGATTAATTGATACACTTACTTTATCATTAAATAATTTTTTACTTTTTTGTCCATTTTTATCTATTCTTAAGGTTCCAACTTTACCATTTAATAATACATCATATATATCATCTAAATTAACACCATTTCTTTTTTGCTATATACTCCCTATTATTCTTAATATAAAATGTGTTGAGGATCACCCCCCACTCATGTGGGTAAAACTTTTGCATTTAATTCCTTAAAAATTTTTTTAATACCATTTAATCTAAATCATTGTAAGCTATTTTTTTTATTTTACCACTTTTAAATATTAAAATCTATAAAATTTTATAACTGAATCAAATATTTTATATTCCACTTTTTAACTTTTTTGACATAAAAAAACTGACCTCCTGCGGTCAGTTCAAAATATTCTTGGTACTATTTCTTTATTGTAGTTTATAACCTAATTCTTCTAAAAACTTTTTATTTTTTCTCCACTTCTTTTTAACTTTAACCCAAATATTTAGATTAACTTTTAGACCTATTAAATTTTCTATTTCTTTTCTAGATCTTATTCCAATTTCCTTTATTAACTTACCATTTTCACCAATTATTATACCTTTTTGTGATGGTCTTTCAACATAAATATTGACATCATAATGTCTAATATTTGGCTTTGTAAGTACATTTATTATCTCTACTCCAACACTATGTGGAATTTCATCTCTTGTTAGATGTAATATTTTTTCCCTTATAACTTCCACAACTATTTTATTAACTGGCATATCCGTATAATAGTCTTCTGGATAAAACCAAACATCTGATGAAAGATACTTTGAACATATATCATAAATTTTATGTATACCTATAGAATACTGTGCCGAAATTGTTAAAATATCAACAAATTCTCCCAAATTTTCTTTTATTTCAACTTTTTTTTCTTCCAACTCTTCGTCTGTTAAATTATCAGCTTTATTTATTAATATGATGCAAGGCTTATTAACCTTTTTAATATTTTCATTAACAAATTTATCACCAGACCCTATTTTTTTAGTCCCATCAATTAAAAAAAGTATTAAATCTGCCTCATTTAATGTATTTAACGCAACAGTTGTCATATATTCACCCAAAAGATGTTGTGGCTTATGAATCCCAGGTGTATCAAAGAAAATATATTGATTTTCTCCTAAATTTGATATACCTCTTATTTGATCTCTTGTTGTACCTGCTTTATCTGATATAATAGCTAATTTTTCATCAATTAACTTATTCATAAGTGTTGATTTACCAACATTTGGTCTACCAACAATAGCAATAAACCCTGCTTTCATAATTTCTCCTAATATTGAAAAATATTTACACTTTCAGATTCCAATGGTGCTGTTCCTGCTTTAAATAATGCCGGTTCTGCATTGACTCCATCAACATCTAACATACCATTAAGAACATCTATTGTATACTGCTCTAGACTACCATTCATTAGTCCATCTAAAATGTAGTCAAAATTTGTATTATTATAATTTGGTAAATTTACAACTGCTTGCATATAGTTCTTCCAAATTGGTATAGCAGCTGATGAACCAGACATACCTTTACCCATAGTCTTATTATCATCATTTCCCACATAAACTACAGTAGCTAATGTAGGAGTATAACCTGTAAACCAAGCTGAAACATAATCACTTGTTGTTCCTGTTTTACCTGCCATTGGAATTAATTTACCATTTTTAAATAATTTTGCTGATTGACCTGTACCTTTTTCTATAACTTTTTGTAGCATATATGTCATTAATGCAACATCTTCAGTATTATATATTTGCTTTTTATTAACATCTGCTTCATATATAACTTCACCATAACGATTTTCTATTTTATAAATAAATTGAGGCTCTACTTTATAACCACCATTTGACAAAGCAGCATAAAATCTTGCCATATCTAATGGTGTTGTAGTAATTGAACCTAATGCTAAAGTTAAATCATTAGGAAAATGTGTTGAAGTTACACCAGCATCCAACCATATTTTTTTAGCTGCATCTATTCCAGCTAAGTCTAAAACTTTGACTGAGGCTACATTGTTTGATACTTGCAAAGCTTTCAACATTGTTAAATTTGATCTATATTTCCAATCATAATTTTTAGGAGTCCAACTTCCAAAGGTAGTAGGTGAATCTTCTAAAACTGTGTTCATCGGTATTCCTTTTTGAAGAGCAGCAAGATATGCAACTGGTTTAAATGATGAACCAGGTTGTCTTTTTGCATACAAAGCCCTATTAAAATCTCCCTTAACATAATTTTTACCTCCAACCATAGCTTTAACAAAACCATTGGTTGAATCTATTGAAATTAATGCTCCTTGTAATTCAGCCCTTCTTTTAAGATTAGAATTTGTTTCAAATGCTTTATATGCTGCTTTTTGCATATTAATATCAATAGTAGAATATATTTTATATCCATTAAATAATAATTTAATATCATCATCTTCTATATGTAATATCTTCTTCATTTCATCCAACACTACTGTTGTAACTTCTGGTGATACATTTGAATTAGATATTTCTTGTGTTTCACTTCTTTTTTCCATTTCTTTTGGGGTTATAAAATTAATTTTTTCTTTTAAAGCCTTATCATATTGTTCTTTTGTTATAAACCCTGCTGAATACATAGAACTTAAAACTAATTTTTGTCTTTCTAAAGCATTTTCAATTTTTGAATACTTAGATGGTGATTTTGGTATACTTGCTAAAATTGCAGCTTGTGCAATTGTTAAATCTTTTGGTAAAACTCCAAAATATTTTAATGACCCATTTTTGATTCCATAAGCTCCCCTACCAAAATTTATAGTATTTAAATAATACTCCAATATTTCATCTTTTGTATAAATTCTTTCCATTTCTATTGCTAAAATTGCTTCAGTAAGTTTTCTTTTAAAAGTTCTTTCTGAACTTAAAAAAGCATTTTTTACTAATTGTTGAGTTATTGTACTTCCACCTTGTCTACCAGTTTTAGTAACATTTAAAAATAATGCCTTCAATGATCTTACTACATCTATTCCATGATGTTTTCTAAATCTTTTATCTTCAACTGCTATAAAAGCATTTTGTACTACTTTAGGTACTTCATTAATAGAAATGGGATCACGATTTTCAATTGCTAATACATCAATTTGTTTACCATTTATATCATAAATAACTGATGGCTTTAAAGGTTCGTAATTTTCAAGCATTTCTGTAGGATATTGTCTTTTTACTTCAAATATAGTATATGCTAAAAAAATAAATAAAAATGCAAAGATTCCTAAAAATATATATTTAAATATTTTTGACATATTTGCCATTGTTTTCATTCTCCTTTTTTATTTTTAATTGCCCACATGCTGCAGCAATATCTTGACCTTTAGTATCTCTTAAAGTTACATTAATATTATAATTTTTCAATGAATTATAAAATTTAAGTTGTGCTTCTTTACTTGGTCTAACATATGGTTTACCAACGACCCTATTATATGGAATTAAATTAACATGTGCATTAAAATTCTTAACAAAATCTATCAAAGCCTTAGTAGATTTTTTATCTATATTCAAGTCATCAATTAAAATATACTCAAATGTTATTCTATTATTTGTTTTTTCTTGATAAAATTTTAGTGCTTCTTTTAAATCTTGTAAATTATATCTTTTATTGATAGGCATTATAGAGTCTCTTATTTCTTGTATAGCTGAGTGCAATGAAATTGCCAAATGAATTTGTTTTTCATCAATAGCTAATTGCTTTATTTTATCAATTAAGCCTGAAGTAGAAATTGTGAAATTTCTTTTTGAAATATTTTGACCTTTTGCATTATTTAAAATATTTATTGATAAAATTACTGAAGAATAATTTAAAAAAGGCTCTCCCATACCCATATAAACTACATTTGAAATTTTTTGATTTCTTTTATTCAATTCCTTTTGTATAAGATAAAATTGTAAGATTATCTCTGATGCTTTTAAATTCTTTTCAAATTTCATAGTTCCAGTAGCACAAAAATCACACATTAAAGGACAACCTATTTGTGATGAAACACATAGTGTCTTTCTATTATTGTGACTTAATAGTACACTTTCTAATAAGTATTTATTTTCTAATTTAAATAAATATTTTTCACTTTGTTTATCTTTTGAAACTATAGTATGTATCTTAACCATATCTGGAATATAGAATATTGTTTTTAATAATTCTCTTGTTTCCTTTTTTATATTATTAAATTCATCAAAAGAAAAAATTAATTTTTTATGTAAAAAATCATATATTTGCCCTGCAACATAAGTGGGTATATTATTTTCACTCAATATTTGTTTTATTTCATCAATACTAAGTATTAGTATATCTTTTTTCATTATATCTCCTACAATAAGAATAAGTCTTGAAAGGCTATCTTACTTAAATCCAAGAATTTTAATAATTCACCATAATTAAATGTACTATTTTCACCAGTTCCTTGAATTTCAATAAATTCATTTTTATCATTCATTATTATATTCATATCTACATCTGCTACACAGTCTTCCGAGTAATCTAAATCTAGTAATAACTCTCCGTGTACTTTTCCTACACTAATTGCTGCGACTTTTGAAATTATTGGATTTTCTAATAAGGTATTATTTTTTAATAGCTTTGTTATTGCTAATTCCATAGCCAAATACCCCCCAGTAATTGAAGCCGTTCTTGTTCCTCCATCTGCTTGTATAACATCACAGTCTATTGTAATAGTTCTTTCTCCTAATTTTTTCAAATCAATAGCTGCTCTTAATGCTCTACCAATTAATCTTTGTATTTCCACAGATCTTCCATTTTGTCTTCCAACTTGTATTTCTCTTCTATTTCTAGTATTAGTTGCTCTTGGTAACATTGCATACTCTGCTGTAACCCAACCTTGTCCCTTACCTTTTAAAAAATTAGGAACTTTGTCTTCTACTGTAGCATTACAAATTACTTTTGTATCACCTATTTCAATTAATACTGAACCTTCTGCATGAATTGTAAAATTATTTGTAATTTTTATTTTTCTAATTTCATTATTTTTTCTATTATTTGCTCTCATTATTTTATATCCTTTTCTTGTTTGTCTTAATTATATCATAATATAAAGCATTTTATCAATAAAGCTAAAATTCACTATTTTTACAATAATAAAATATATGGGAAAGCTGAAATAAACAAATATATAGCTACTAAGAATTTATGTAGAAATATTAAATTATCATCTATACCTTTATATAACAATAGTAAAATACTTACTATAAGTAAAAATATCAAATTAGGATATGGCCAATTTTTTTGATAATATGTTAAAAAAAATGGTTGCAAACTAGCTAATTTATTTGTAAATATTGATATTAAAATACTTATTAATTCAATAAACAATGTAAAAATACATAAGGAATTTATTTCTTTCGCCTTATTAAAAAAACCAAATAACAATATAATTGCAAGACATAATTTTAAATATATTAAAACAATTGAAAAATATTCAATAATTATCATTATCTTACTCCTATCAAATTAAATGGTATCCTAAATATAATCCTATATAATTACCTATTACATAACCTAAAGTCCCCACTAGCATAATAGGTGCTATATATTTCTTCCAGCCTTTAGACATTGCCATTGCTACCGCTGTAGTTGGTCCCCCTATATTAGCATTTGATACTAATATTGCTTCTTCTAATGTAAATTTAAATATTTTGGCAAATATTAATGTTACTATCATATTTATGACTACTATAATAAAGCAAAATACTAATAATAGTGGTGAATTTTTAATAATTGAACTTATTGAAGCTGGTATTCCTATAACAACAAAGAAAATATATATTAAAAATGTTCCAATTTCTTGTGTACCAGATATTTTTGAAAAATATTTAGAAAAAATTGTAGAAAATAAAACACTAATTGTAGTTAACAACAAATACTTATTTCCTAAAAATAAAGCAAGATCTCCCTTAAAATTACCTAAAATACACTTAGATAATTTAAAAGAAATTGTAACTATTATTGCTGTTATTGCAAAAGAAATAGCTAAATCTTTCAAACCTAGCAAAGATTTTGTATTTTCTGAATTCAAATCAATTTCAATATTATCTTGATACTCTCTTTTAAAATTTTTCTTAAAAAATTTTAAATTTGGTATTGTAATTAATGTCAAGAAATATAAAACCATAAGTAAATTATCACTTACAATAGTTGCTGAAATTAATTTTGGATTTATTTTAAAACTTGTTGAAACTGCAACAAAGTTAACTCCTCCACCTATATATGAAGCCGACATAGCTCCAGCTATATGATTTAATTCTGGAATATATTTATGAAGTAAACTATATGCAATAAAAGTTCCTATTATAGTCCCAACTGAACTTAATAAAAATATTATTATAAGTCTTTGACTTTGCTTATAAATTTGTACCAAATCACACTTAAATAATAGTAAAGGTATTGATAAAGGTACTATATATTCCCAAACTATATCATATACTTGGGATTCTGTAGGTATTAAGCCAAAATTTGACAATGCCAATGCAAAAACTAAAGCAATTATTGCTCCACTAATTTTTGATGCTATAGTATATGTTCTCTCCAAATATATACTTACAGCTGTTATAAATAAAAGTATAGCCCATATTGTCCATGTATCAGTTCCACTAATCATTTATCTCTTCCTTCCAAATTTAAACTATACTAATTTTAACATATTTTAAAATAAAAAACTATGATAAAAATACAGCAAACTAAAATAGTTTACTGCATTTTTTTAACAGAGTTTTATATACAAAGCTTCATATTCCTTTGCAGCCTTATTCCAAGAATGATCTGTATTTATGCAATTATTTATCAATATTTCCCAATTCTTTTTTTGAGTATAATAAACACTTTGTGCATATCTAATTACATGTAACATATCGTCTGCATTATAATTTGTAAAGCCAAAACCATTACCTTTTTGAGTAATATAATTAAATGGTTGTACTGTATCTTTTAAGCCTCCAATTTCTCTAACCAAAGGTATAGTTCCATATCTCATTGCTATCATTTGTGTTAATCCACAAGGTTCATATCTTGAAGGTACTAATAATAAGTCTGAACCTGCATACATTAATTTTGATAAAGCCTCATTATATTCCTTTGTAAATTTGCATTTATTAGGATATTTAATTGAAAGATATTCAAAAAAATCTTCATATTCTTTTGCACCTCTACCTAGTATCAAGAAAATCACCTTATCATTTTCCAACAAATCTTCTACTCTAGCAATAATTAAATCTATTCCTTTTCCTTCAACAAGTCTTGATATTAAACTAATAACCATAAATTCTTCATTTTTAATTCCAAACTTTGTAAGTAATTCTTTCTTTTTCTTCTTTTTATATTCAAAAATATCCTTATATATTGGCTTGTAATAATTATAGTCTATACCATTCAAAATACCACTTATTTCTTTAGAATTTATAATATTTTCTAAGCCTTCAGCAAAATATGGATAATGTATTTCCTTTGAATAAGTTGGACTAACTGTATTTACAATATCTGAATATTTGATGCCTACTTCCATAAAATTCAAGTCATATTTATAGTCATAGCCCAAAGTAGCTACAGAATAATTGTTAAATTTACCCTGATACATTAAATTATGTATTGTATAAATTACTTTAATATTTAAAAAATTATATCTTTTTTTTAAAAAATATGGAAATAAACCTGTTTGCCAATCATTACAATGTACTACATCAACTTTCATCTTAGATTTAACTAAAAATTTAAGAATAACCTCATTGTAATTAGCATATTGAACATCTTCATCTAAATCACCATAGAGATGATTTCTTTCATATAATCTTCTATTTTCAATAAAATAATAATCAATGCCTTCCCTTATTAAAGAATAAATATTATATTCTTCATTTAAAAGCTCAATTTTATCTACATATTTAATATCTTCCAGATATTTTTTAGGAATTAAATCATATTTAGGTAAAAAAATTATAGCTTTATGACCTAACTCTACCATTTTTTTTGGAAGTGAATACATTACATCAGCTAAGCCTCCTGTCTTAACAAAAGGTGCCGCTTCTGAACACAAATATAATATTTTCATTTTATCGTTTCTCCACTTTCTATTTTAGAATTATTTTCAATTTGTTTATTAGAAAATATTCTAATATTTCGTCCGATAATAGAGTTATCTCCTACTTTTATATTTTTTCCTAATACACTTAACCCACTATATAGTAAATCTGGTCTTTCATGATTTGCTATACTTATATCGCCATGTCCTATCAGACAATATTTTCCTATTTTAACATGTTTATCTATTATAACTGAATCTAAATGCGAATTTTCAGATATATAGGTATCTTCAAATATGATAGAATTTGTAACAGTTGACCCTGCTCGAATTGTAACTTCTGGTCCTATAACAGAATTTTCAACTCTTCCTTCTATCTTACAACCATCACAAACTAAAGAATTTATTATACTACCTGTTAAACCAACTCTAACTGGTGCACAATTTTTACTTCTAGTATAAATTTTCCAATTTTCATCATATAAATCTATACCTACTTCTTCAGATTTTTTTATTAAATCAAGATTTGCTTCATGATATGAATCATATGTTCCTACATCCATCCAATAACCTTTAAATCTATGGATGAAAATTTTTTCCTTATTTTCTAGCATTTCAGGTATAACATCATGACCAAAGTCTAAGTCTTCTTTATCTGACTTTTTCAAATATCTTATTAAATCTTCAGTATTAAATATATATATACCCATAGATGCAAATGTACTCTTAGGTTCTAAAGGTTTTTCTTCAAATGAAATAATTTCATCTTTATCATTTACTTCTAATATTCCAAAACGAGATGCTATTTCAATTGGAACATCTTGAGCAGCTATTGTTAAGCTAGCTCCATTTTTCTTATGTGTTTCCAAAATTTTAGAATAATTCATTTTATATATATGATCCCCAGATAAAATCAAAATATATTTAGGATTTTTTCTTTCAATAAATTCAATATTCTTTCTTATTGCATCAGCAGTCCCATTGTACCATGTTCTACTTCCATCAGCAATTTCAAAAGGTTGTAATAAAGTAATCGGTGAATCTCTTCTATCTAAATCCCAAGGTTTTCCAACTCCAATATGTTCATTCAAAGATAATGGTAAATATTGTGTTAGTAAGGCGACATTGTACATACCTGAATTACTACAATTACTCAAAGCAAAATCGATTATTCTAAATTTTCCAGCAAAAGGAACACTAGGTTTCACTCTGTTCTCTGATAAAATGTCCAATCTTGACCCACGACCTCCAGCTAATATCATCACTAGAATTTCCATACTTCTCAACTCCTATATTAACTTATCATTATAGTTTACCATATATTTATTTTTTGTCTATATATGTTATAATATTAACGAGGTGGTTTATTATGAAATTAAAACATGAAGAACATTTAGATCATTGTCCTTGTTGTTCAACTGGAGATTATTCTGAACTTTTTTCAAAGAAAAAGTCCGATAAAAGAACTGACTTATACATGGGATTTGCCTATTTCTTTTTTCTTATTTTTTCAACATTTAACTTTTATTTAGCCTTATTTATGTCATTTATTTCTATTATTACTATGCTTTATTTTATTATAAAAAAAGAAAAAAATTTATTTTTTAGAAGTATATTCTTACTATTATTTTGTGTATTAGGTATTATTT
>NZ_LOQF01000008.1 GCF_001517935.1 Sneathia sanguinegens | reverse complement strand
CTTTCGATATTCTTTTCACCTTTTTTGTCTTTTCTTAACATCTTGTTTGCTTTTCTTTTCTTAGTGTCCTCGTCTTTATTGACAATCACTATATTACCAAATTTATACTCCTTTGTCAATATCTTTTTTTCGTTTTTTTTATTTTTCTTTTTTAAAAATGCTACAACCCCCTTATTTTAATGGACTGTAGCATTTTTATTTTATCCTGAATTTATATTATTTTTTCTCCATTATTTTCTTTAGCATTTCCTTTATTTCTTGATTTTCTTTTTTCAATTCTTCTATTTGCTTATTTTGCATATTTACTTTTTCTTTAAGATCTTTTACTAAATTAGATTTTTCTGGATATAGTTTTCTTTCGCTTTTTTCTCCAAGCATCACTCCTACTCCGACACCTAAACCTAAATTACCTTTTGTATTAACAGAACCACTTATCTTGTATCCAACTCTTCTATTTTCTGTTACTCCACTGAAACCTATTGCTAGAGCATGTTGTTTTCCATAATATCCATATGCTGCACTTAGATTATGTCTATAATCTGAATATGAATTTACTTGTACCAAATTCGCAATTGCAATTGCATTAGCTACTCCACTTAATGCTAAATTAGATTTTTCTTTTGCTTCATCAATGCTATCATTGCTAATATTTTTGATTTTATCTTCTACTTCCTTTAATTGTTTTACATTTACTGCATCGGTATCTTTTTTTCCATCACTAACATTAGATATTATATTACCATATTTTGTGCTTAAAATAACATTAGTACCATTTTTTTCGTGTTGATTGTCACTTAAGTTTTCACTTACTTCATTTGTTCCTTTTTTCACCCATTTATCAACCTTATATTCATTTTTATCTAAGAAATCTTGAGTGTATAATTTACCATCTGCCCCTTCAATTAATGATGTAACTTTACCTGCTTCATCT
The DNA here is from genome assembly GCF_001517935.1 of Sneathia sanguinegens. Taxonomy (NCBI): domain Bacteria; kingdom Fusobacteriati; phylum Fusobacteriota; class Fusobacteriia; order Fusobacteriales; family Leptotrichiaceae; genus Sneathia; species Sneathia sanguinegens. The sequence goes on along the minus strand of NZ_LOQF01000008.1, from coordinate 64,844 downwards.
CTTAACTTATATTCAAATGTATCTGTTTCATAAGTAACTGTATGTTCTTGTGGTTTTGCTTCTGATACTGGTGCAACAGGTTGTGGTGCTATAGCAGGTTGACTAACATTTGTTTGTGTTGGTTCTGGGGCTTTAACTGTAACATCTATTGTTGTTCCTTTTAATGTTAGTGTATCACCTAATTTAACTTTAGTTTCTCCACCTTTTCCATCTTTTATAGTTATATATTGTTTAGCTACATAGTTATATAGTTGTGACCCATTAATAGCATCTGTTGATGTAGCTGATATTAATCCTGGTGCTACATTTTGTATAACACGTGTTAATGTATCATTACCTACTGTAACTATACCACCAATATGATCAAAGCCTGCATATTCTTTATATGTTTGATCTCTCTTATCTTTATCGCTTCTCCATAATGAATTTTTATCTACACTATTAGCACTTTCCATTCCTAAGTATACAGAATTATCTGTGCTAACTTTAATATCATTTCCAAGTGCTACCACATTATTATTTGTAACTTCATTTCTTTTTGACTCGTCTTTATTAAATCCTTGAAGAACATTACCTTCACCTTTAACATGAAAGTTCTTACCTGCAACAATATTTCTTGAATTTTCAACTAAATTGTTATCTCCACTAACTGAAACTAATTCTGTTTTTTTACTAGAAGTCCCTTTAATTTCATTTCTAGTTCCAATCATTGAAACTTGTTTTGTATAATCTGCCTTATTAGCTCCACCTATAGCAAGTGTTGCTCCTCCAGCTTTATTTTTACCAATAACATCTTGAAATTTTGTTACTGCATCATCTACATTTTTAAATGATTCTGTCAATGTATCGGTTAAACTTAAATATTCGTTTGAATTTTTAATAACGTTCCCAGCCCCAAAGACTAATGATCCATTAGCATTTTCAGTAATATTTGCTATACCAACAATACTATTAGCTACACCTGATGTACCATTTTTACCTTTTGATTTTATACTATTCAATGTCCCAAATACACTAGATCCAAAATTTTGTGCACCATAACTGAAACTATTAAATCCTCCACTACCATCAAAATTTCCAGTAGATATATTGTACGCTCCAACCATAGTTCCCATAGCTGCTTTTTGGTAAGAGTTTGTTCCTATTGTTGTCATATTAACAATATTTGCTTGCCGATTAGTATCATTTGAAGTTTCATCATTATTTTTAATTACTTCAATACCTCCCATTTTACCTTCGTATGTATGAGATCCTATTTGTATACTACCAGTCCTTGCATATGCATCCGTCCCTATTGCAATGCCTCCTGGAATCCTACTACTTTTTTTTAGCCCATTAACTGTAACATTAAAAAAACCTTTTACTACATCCCAATTATCGCTATCAAAGCTTAAAGCCCATTCTTGTTTTCCACTTCCATTAAGTACATAAGCACCATCACCTAATGCTATACTACTAAAATCTAACCCATTAGATGTAACTCTAGCTTTTCTACCTATTGCAATACTATAATCCTCATCATTCCCACCTTGTGCATCTATTGTAGCTTCTTGCCCTATAGCTATGCCTCTAATTTTTTCATTTGGAACTTCATAACCTCCAATTTTTGCTCCTTTTCCAGCTATAACTGCTTCAAATTTAAATCTATTTTCCATTTCTTTATTCTTTACTTCTAGTTGTTCTATTTTAATTTGTAATTCTTGTATCTTTTGTTGTAGTTCTTCTACTGTTGGTGTTTCAGCAAAACCAATAGTCCCTGTCATCAAAAAACTTAACATCAACGCTAATGTTATTTTTCTTTTTTTCTTTATAGTTGTTTTGAATTTTTTCAAATTTACTTCAATATTCATAAGTAACTACCTCCTAACCATAGTATATACCCCCCCCCATTATAAAAGCAAGCTTTTTTGCTACATTTTTTTATTTTTCTTTGAATTTTTTTAATTATATTAATTTATTGTAAATATATTACAACTATATACGACTATATTAAGGTTATAAATATTTTCCATAAGCATTTACTTTTATTCATATTCATTTCACTTTTATTTAGCTAGTATATAAACTTTTTTTTATTGAAAATTTCATATAAATAGGTTATAATTTTTATATACAAGAAAGAAATGAGATAATTATGAAGATATTAGGAATAGAAAGTTCATGTGATGAAACTTCTATAGCTATTGTAGAAGATGGAACAAAAGTTTATAGCAACATTATAGCTACACAAATACCTATACACAAACTCTATGGTGGTGTTGTTCCTGAAATAGCTTCAAGACATCACATCGAAAATATTACATATGTTTTTTATCAATGCTTGGAAAAAGCAAATATGACAATGAAAGATATAGACTACATTGCAGTTACTAATAGACCCGGTTTAATTGGTTCTTTGCTTGTTGGCTTACTTTTTGCAGAAGGTTTAAGTTATAGACACAATATACCTCTTATACCAATAAATCATCTAGACGGTCATATTTATTCAACTTTTATTGAAAATGAGGTTAAATTACCTGCTATAACAGTTGCTGCTTCTGGTGGTCACACTAGCATCTATCATATGGATGAAAATCATAATTTAAAATTAATGGGCGAAACTTTAGATGATGCTATTGGTGAAGCTTATGATAAAGTGGCAAGAATTATTGGCTTACATTATCCAGGAGGTCCAGAAATAGAAAAAGCTGCTCTTAATGCTAATGTAACACTTGATATACCTCAGCCAAATATTAAAGACTACAATTTAAGTTTTAGTGGTATTAAAACTTTTGTAACTAATTATGTAAATCAATGTAAAATGAAAAATATAGAAATTAATATTGGAGATATAGCAAAATCTTTTCAAACTACTGCTATAGAACATTTAAGAAGAAAAATAGTTAAAGCTGTTAAAGACACAAATTCAAAAACTGTTGCAATAGCTGGAGGTGTTTCTGCAAACAAATATTTACGACAAGTGCTATACACTTGTGATGAATTAAAAGATGTAGAAATTAATTTCCCAGTTAAAATGGAATATTGTACTGACAATGGTGCCATGATAGCCGCAGCTGCTTATTATATGTTAAAACATCATACTATAAAAAAAGAAGAAAATTTAGATGCTACATCTACAAAGGAATTTCATAAGACTTCGTAGGAGGGAAAAAATGAGAACTAGTAGAAATTACTATAGCACAAAGCTTATCCAATCTATACCAGTTAGGGTTAGAAGAAAACCTGGTTATTTAAAGAAACTTTATCTTAAATATGATAAAGAAATTAAAAATGTTAATAATGAAGAATTTTTAAAGACAAAATATAGTAAGGGTACTGACAAATTTTTCGATAAAGCTCCTCTACCTAATAGATATTATACAAATGAAATAGCTTTATTACCAAAAAATATTACTACTCTTTATGCTTATTGGGAAATAAGAGAAGATACTTTTGAACATTTAAAAAAGAATTTTAATGTTTTCGATCAAGCAAGTATACTTTTATATAAAAATGGTCAATTATTTAGAAAAATACATAATATTTCAAGATTTGGTTCATATTACATACTAAATGTAGAAGCTGATAAAAAATATCATGCTCTACTTGGATTTTTCAATCCAGAAAACCATTTCTTCACTGTAGCAAAATCTACAACAGTTATTTCACCTAGTGGTAAAGTTTCTAATAGACTTGCTACTGTTTGGGGTTTACCATATTGGCTTAATGGTCAAATATTTATGAATAAGTATAATAAAGAAAATTTACCTAATAATTCTGAATACATATCAGAAATATTAGACAACATGTATTTAGATTCTAGCTTTTATGAAAATAAGAATATTCGTTTTGGTTCTTCGGAAAAAGCTAATATACGCACTTTAGGTTCGTCTAAGTTAGGCTCATCAGAAAGAAATCTCTAGTTTTAGAGATTTTTTTTTGACATTTATTTTTAATAAGGTACACTATATTAACTAAATTGAGGGGGAAAAACAATGAAAAAATCTTTTTTAATTGCTTCTATTCTAGCAACTGTGACTTTTTCTAATAGTTGCAAATTGATTAATGATTTAGCTTTAAGTCGTGCAAATAATATTAAAAAGACTTTTAAATTAGATAAAGTTACGGCTTACAAAGTGGAAAAAATTGACTATATGCTACATGATGTTTTAAAAACTGACGAACAATTAGTTCCTAAACATTGTTTTTATATCGATATAACTGGTATAAAAAATGAAGAATTTGAAATAGCTAAAAAGGCTATACAAGTTTGTGTACTTGCTAATTCTACTATAAATCCGAATGTGCACATTTTTGTAGATGAAAATCAAGAAACAAAAGAAAAAATTCTAAATTTAATTAAAGAATACGAAATAAAGAATGTTTACTTATATAATTCAAGAAAAAATATGTTATCTAAAATTTTAAATCTAAAAGGTAAACATACAGAATTAGATCATAGAAGAATTTTACTTCTAACTAGTTCTAAAAATATGAGAGTTGAATACTCAAAATTAATAAATCTTTTAGAAGATAATAAAGAAAATATGGTTATAGATAATTTTGCTTATTTATATAACGCTTCAAGAAATTCATATGAATTTTCTACAAAAGAAGAAATATTAAATTCGTACAAACAAATAAATTGTAAATAAAATAAATGGAGGTTTTATGAAAAAAAATCTATTACTTATGGCTTTGTTGCCATTAGCAACATCATACACATTAGCTGCTAAGCACTATCCACTTAACCTTAGCATTGTTCACATTAACGATCATCATTCACACCTTGAACCTAGTGAATTAAAATTTAACATTGATGGTAAACCAACTAATGTTAAAATAGGTGGATACCCTGAAGTTGTTCATTTTATAAACGAATTTAGAAAGACTAGAAAACATACTCTAGTACTTCATGCTGGAGATGCTATAACAGGTACTTTGTATTTCACATTATTTAGAGGATCTGCTGATGCTCAAATGATGAATTTAACAAAATTTGATTACTTCACACTAGGTAATCATGAATTTGATGCAGGTAATGAAGGTCTTAAAAAGTTCTTAGATTATTTAAAAATACCTATCATATCTGCTAATGTAGTTCCTGATAAAGGTAGTATATTAGAAGGATATTGGAAGCCTTATGCTATTAAAAAAATAAATGGAGAAAAAGTTGGTATAATAGGTATAGATGTTGTTAGAAAGACTAAGGAATCTTCAAGTCCTGGTCCAGATATCAAATTTTATGACGAAATTAAAACTGCTCAAAAATATGCTGACATATTGAAAAAGCAAGGAGTTAATAAAATAATATTACTTTCTCATGCTGGAGCAATCAAAAATTTTGAAATTGCAAAAAAAGTTACAGGAATAGATATTATAATAACTGGAGATACTCACTACCTATTTGGTAATGATGAAATGAGAAAATTTGGTCTTCCAGTAATTTCAGAATATCCTACAAAATTCACAAGTCCTAATGGAGAACCTGTTTATGTTGTAGAAGGTTGGGAATATTCAAAATTAATAGGAAATCTTGATATTAAATTTTCAAAAGATGGTATTGTTGAAAGTATAAAGGGAACACCTGTTATTCCTTATCACTTAGATTCAACATTCCAAAGAAAAGATGCAAATGGTAATAAATATATCCCTACTGGTGAAGAAAGAGAACAAATATTAAATACTTTAGCTAATACAAAATACTTTAAGATAGCAAAAGCAGATCCTAAAGCTTCTTTAATATTAGAAAAATTCAAAAAAGAAAAGAAATTACTAGGAGATAAGGTTGTAGGTGTAATTTCTGGTAATGTTATGCCTGGTGGTTCTGCAAATAGAATACCTAATACCGCTAACCCTAAGGGATCTATAGCTACTAGATTTGTTGCAGAAACAATGTTAACTCAAATGAGAAGTTTTGGAAAACAATCACATATAGATATGACTATACAAAATGCTGGTGGAGTTAGACAAGACATTAAATTAGGTGAAATGACTTATAACGATGCATATGCATTGCTTCCATTTGGTAACACTTTATATCTATTAAAGATGAAAGGATCAGAAGTTAAACAAGTTATAGAAGATGCTCTTGACTTTGCTTTAGTTGGTGGTTCAACAGGTGCTTTCCCTTATGCTGCTGGTATGAGATATGAAGCTAATCAATACAAAGATGCAAATGGTAAAAGAGTAATTAAAATGGAAGTTCAAAATGAAGAAACTGGTGTTTGGGAACCTATACAAGATGATAAAATGTATACAGTAGGTACAAATGCTTATGTTGCTAAAGGTAAAGATGGTTATAAGACTTTCGGTGAAATTGATAAAACAAGAGGTGGAGAAGATACATTCTTGCCTGATGCTGAAAGCTTAATTAAATTTATACAACTTCATAAAGACTTTAAAACTTATACTGATTCAAATGTTATTTTCCATTTTGATAAAAATAATGAAGTTAAAAAACAATAAAATCAATTATTTTAAAATGCACCCAATCTATATAAGATTGAGTGCATATTTTATTATTTAAATCTATAACCTACAGTAAATCCTAAAGTTGTATTATTTGTTTGCATTCCATAAACACCTAAATTAAAGTTTTTATATCTTCCAATAACATTAAATTTAAATAAAGGATTTACTTTTACATGTTTTAAATTATTTTGAATTAAATATTGCTTTTTATCAACTACTGCATTTACATCTTGTAAATATTTTGCATAAGAATAAATTCTATTATTAGCTATACTTAAACCTAAATCTAAACCAAGTACTATTTCAACTTCATCATTAAACTTATATTCAAATTTAGTGCTAGCATAAGTTGAAAATTCATAACTCAATTTATTAGTTGCTATTGCCATTGCTAATTCATCTATTGCTTTTGCATTACTTCCAATTTTTTTTCTCTTTTCTTCATATTCTTTCTTTAATTCATCATAATTTTCTGTAGCAGTTTCCCATTTTGTTTTTTCAGCACCTATGTCTTCTTCTGTTAAAAATTCAAAAGTATCTTCATCCTCACTTGCTTCTTTTTTATTTTCATCATTATCTTCTTCATTAGTATTTTCATCTTCAGATTTATGTTCTTCTTCATTATCAGATTCATTTGAATTTCCTTCGCTATTATCATCTATAGGTTTTATTAGCTCTTGCACTTCTTCTGTAACTTTTCCTACAGACTGTGCTTTTGGTTCAGTAGAATCAGTAGGTGGTAATTTCTTTCTATCCCCCTCTTCTTTACCTGTATGTATTTTATCAGTAGGTACTTCAACTTTAGATGGATCTTCTTTTTTATCATCATCTCTAATTGATTCATCATCATTCACTACAGGTGGATCTTTTGTAAAATCAAAAGTTCCATCAGAATTTTTAAAATGCTTAACTAAATTAGGTACTTCATTTTCTTCACTTTCATCTTCTTCTTTTATTTTTTCTTCAACTCTTGTAACTATATCAGGTTTATTATATGTACCATATTTTTCTTTATATGCATTTTCTACTTTTTCTCTTTTTGCTTCTAATTCTTTTATTCTTTTTTCTGATTCCACCTTTTTTTCTTCATACTTACTTGTATCACCATCTAGATTATCTACTATATGTTCATCAACACTAATAGCTACAGCTACCGTAAAACAATGATCAGTTTCTTCTATTTTTTTTCTAAGTTTTTCTAATTTTTCTGAATATCCTTTATCCTTAATTAAGTTTTCTTTAGCAATTTCAGGATGTTGATTTATATATTCATTTAATTCTGCATTTAATTGATTTCGTTCTTTTACTTTTTCCTTCAATTGCTTTTCAATTTCAACATACATTCTTTTTAAATCTTGTCTATCTTTTTCATCCTTATATACTTCTTTATATTTTGTTCTTTCTTTAATTTGACGATTCAATTTAAAAAGTTCTTCTCTTTCTTTTAATAGCCTATATTCTACATCTCTAACGCTTTTAAATGCTAATGAAAATTCAGTTGAAAATTTTTCAAAGGCTTTTTCACTTCTTACAGAAGCAAAATTAAGATTGTCTAATTTTTTTTCAAGAGCTATTAAGCTTTCTTCTTCTTTATCATTTTCTCTAATTTGCGAAAAATTATTATATGTATCAAAAGCTAATGTAGCTCCTATTCCTCCACCAACTTCGACTTTAAATTTTTTATATTTTGTATTAAAACTTTTACTTACACCTAAATTTGCACCAAGAGTTGATTTATAAATTTTCAAATCTCCTTTTACTAAATTACCTAAACCAACTTCATCAAACTCTTTCTTTGTTACCTTTTCAAAACTGTAACCCGTATTTACATCAAAATCAATGTTCACAGGTAATTTATTAGCTGAAAATGAACTAATAGTTAATAATAGTGCAAATAAACTTATCTTATTTTTCATATTAATCTCCTAAAATTCATATCTAAACATTGTAGATAGTGCATTATTTTTTATATTTCTATTTTTATATCCAAATCCTAAAGTTAAATTACCAATTTTTTTGTTTACATTCAACCCAAAGTTAACTATATTATCAGTTAATTTAACTCCTGAAATATCATTTACAAATTTATATCCCTTTAATTCACCCTTTGATTTTAAAGTTGTATCTACAAGATATTTTGTATAATCTGCATAAATGCTTATATCTAAATCTTTATCATATCTTACATTGAATTTTGTTCCTAAAGTCATGCTTGGTTTAACAAATACTTCCATTTCAGAATTATATCCAAATTCACTATTTTCATTGTAATAACCTTTAATATATACTGGTACATCCAAACCAATATATGGTTTAATACCTAAGCTTACCTTATTATTTACATCTTTTTCATATTTATATGCTACTATATTATTAATATCTACTAGGAAATCAGAACTTCTTGTATCTTTAACATCCTTATCTAATAATTTTCTTGAAATATGTTTATCTAAATAATCTGCAGATATTATAGTATTTGTTGATAAACCAAATTTAAAATCATTAGTATTAATCATTGCAAGACCTGCTCCATTTACATTAACATCTCCTAAGACATTTTCTTTTTTCAATCCTGCTTTAAAACTTAAATCTTTTAATTTAGAATTTGTGTAATTTAATGCTATAGCTATGTTATGTTTTGAAATTTTGCTTCTAAATTCTTTACCTACACCTGCAAAAAGATTTGTAACTGTAGTAATAATATTTCTTTTATCTTCTTTTCTAATTTTAGTATCTGTTTGTACACTTGCAAAAGTTTCAAATGATTTATTTGTATTTTTTTCTACAGTATCTAAGATTGCTCTATTTCTAATATTTAAATTTTCTAAACCTAAAGTCATAGAATCTACTAATATATTTCCATCTAAAGTTTCTACATCTTCGTCATCGGCAATTTCCAAATTATCTAATTGTATATTCAATTCATTTAATTCTTTATCACTAAGTTTTTTATTCATTTTAGAAACTATAAATTTCTTCAATTTTGTTGATAATGTTTGTACTTTTGGTCCTTCATTTTCTTTTTTATCATTTAATGGATCAAATATATGTTCTTTTCTTTCAAGCCAAATTTTTACAATATTCTTATTATTTTCCTTCTTTAATTCTGTAATCATTTTAAGCCCTGAACTTACACTTTCTTCTCCAAATGTTATTTTAGAAACATCAGCATCACTTACATCTTTGGCAACAAAAATTAATTTTTTATTGAAAGTATCTTCTGTTTTTTCATTACTTTCTTTCGTATCATCGTCATTATAATCTTCAAATTTCTTAACTTCTTTTAAGTCAAATGTCATCATTTGATATTTTCTAAATAAGTCTATATCAAAATGTGAAATATTTGATAAATCTAATTTATCAACACTTAATCTTGCCCCATTTGCTATACGAGTCAATGAATTTTCATATGGTATATATGTACCTAATATATTATCCTTGTTTGAATATGAGTATAGTTGCCCTTTATTTTTTACATTAGCGTAAATTCCACCTTTTAAAGGTTCAAGTCCTAACATTACTCTTGCTAAATTTCCTTTTTCAATATATTCTGAATCTAATTTCAATTTTGCATTTTCAGAAACTATAACATCTGAATTTTGAACACCTTGCACAACCAAAGTTCCTTCTTTTACATATGTTGGTTCTGTATAAGTATTATTACCTGATAAAATCAAAGTACCTTTTCCTAATTTTTCTAAACCTGCACTTTGGAATAATTCTCTTTCTTCAAAGCTCAAACTTGGCAAATATTTCTTTATCTTAGGTCTTAATTCATTTACTATTTGTTGTGGTGTTACTTTAGTTCTTTCTAAAACTCTTTTAACATTTTCATGTGTTTCAAGAAATTTAGGATCTAATATTTCTTCATTTTTAAATTGTGCTGTTACTACAAGACTATTTGCTTGTTCTAAAGTTATATATTTTCTTGATGACATGTGTTTTATAGGATCAAAGGCCCCTTGTATACTATTTCCAAAAGTAAATGTTCCATATGGTACATTTGCAACAAAGTTTTCTTGACCAACTTCATGTGTTAATGCTTTTACAAATCTTGCTGGTCCATCTAGGGCTGCTTCCTTATCCATTATTCCCCAACCTATATTTTCATCTACACCATATAGTCCTATTTCTTCAATTTTTATATTCGGTGTCTTATTTGGATTTTCAGTTGGATTTTCATCTTTCTTTCCTTTTTCTTTATTTAAATCTATAAAATTCAATCTATAATCATCTATAGCTGTTGTCAACATACTTGTTTTTATATCATGTGCACTCATCCATGGAAATTTTTCAGCTATCATACCAGCTACTGCTGTCATTCTAGGTGCTGAGAATGATGATCCAAATGCTATATCACTACCTATATCTTCTCCATCGCTATATTGCTTTTCTTCATTTGTTAATCTCTTTGTATAAACATATGATCCGTCAGCTGCCATAGTCCATAACATAGCTTTTCCTGCTCTTGAAAATGAATATCTTGTATCATCTTTTTCCATATCTTGATGTTCTGCAACCATTTTATCTACAGCTTTAATTCTAGATACTATTTCTTCTTTATATCCTTTAGGATATTTTTCAGGATTTCTTACTATATTATTTAATTCCTTAATTAAGAAATTATATTCTGACAACATTCCTATTCCAAAAGCTCTTAAACGCTTATAGTTAAATTTATCTGTGTATAGTGCCCAAGCATTTGAAATATCTTCAGTTGCTTCATATCCATAACTTGATGTCTTTGGTACAACTCCAACTGAACCTAATAAATTTTTTCTATAGTTATAGTTATATTTATATTCCTTTCCTTCTTCTCTTGCCTTTTCTTTTTCTACTTCATTCATATATGTTGGCAATGAAGCAAAATCATTACTATATTTATAGTTTGGATCATGATAAGCTATTTTTTTACCATTTTTATCATAATTTGCTAAATCTATTTGAGCATAAGAATAAGTATTTCCAGCTGATCTAACAAAAAGAATATCATGATTTGCAGCAGTTATTTCAGGTGCTTCTTTTAAGACACTTTTTAGTGTTAATAATCTCAAATCTACAAGTTTTTTATAGTCACTTGCACTAATTTGATTTCTTGAAGCAAAATATTTATATACACTAGGTATTCCTAAATAACCATTATAGTAATCTTTCATATTTTGTTCTGATTTTTCATCATCTGATTTTAACCATGATAAAACTGCATTTCTGAAATATGCATCTGTATTATATGCTTTTGCTCCTTTTTCAAAATCTTCTTGCTTTAATTTACTTAATTCTAAATATTCTTCTACATTATAGTTTGAACCATAAGACATATTGATTGCCTTAATATTTTTATTCAAATCTAATATAGATGATAAATTTTTAGCAGTATCACTTGTTTTTATATGCTCATCTCCAGAAGCAACACTAATAGTTGTGAAATGCAACTTAGAGAATTTTAATTTATCTAATTCTGGCATACCATAAACTTCTTTTAATAGACGAGCTAATTCTGGATACATAGTTTTGTACATTTCTTTTTTATTAGCATCTGCTATCTTTGCATCTATTACTACATTTGTTATTTCATCCAATTTTTCAGCAGCAGCTTTTACTTTATCCGCTAAATAATTTGTCATTTCTGGTGAATACTTATCTGCATACTTTGATAAAAGATTTCCAATAAATTTATTTAAAGCTTGATAATCTGGTATAAAGTCTGGTAAATTTCCTTTTTCTCCAATCTTGCAAAGAGTATCAGTTATAGCACCTGTCCAATAAAAAGCATCTCCTAAAACTGATTCATCTATCATAGCTCCTATTACTGTTGCACCATGTTGTCTTAATAAGTGTTGTAGAGCTTTTTTTCTTTCTTTTTCATCTGTAGCTTCTTTTACAAAATCCTTAACCTTATCATCAGCTTTTACCGTACCTCTATAAACTCTTTTTTCAACTTCTGGTGATAAATCAAAAAAAGTTCCGTCTGCTACTGCAACATTTACTCCATCAAAGCTTACAAAAGCTTTTTCTTTCTTTTGAAAAACTACTTTTCCATCTTGTAATATTTTTCTTACTACATTATGTAAACCTACATTTTTATCCTTATCTAAAATTTCAGTTACAAAACTTACTTTTCCAGTTTGAGGTTCTGCTTCACTATATTTTTCTATTTTTTGTGATAAATATTCATCAAAACCTCCTATAACCTTACCATCTTCTGTTAATTTAAGGCTTCTTTTACTAAGATCTGCTAAAAGTTTTGAATAATCATCTTTGAAATCTCCTAATTTTATTCCAAAATCTATATTTCTTTTATATTCTTTATCTTTCAAACCATCAATATGATCAATTAAGTCAACTCTTTTAACTCCAGCCAAATCATCTTCATCATAGTATTTATCTGGTTTAAAATAATTTTTATAATCATAAAATTCATAACCATTTACTATTTGTTTTTCTGCATCTGCTACATCTTCAAAAGGATTATCTAAGGTATTAATCTTATACTTAACTCTTTTATCCTTATTCAATTTTTTCAAATCTTCATATCTAATATTATCTGATATTTCACTAGGTCTTTCTTCAATTAAAACCTTATTATCTAATCTAATATCTTTTGTTTTTCCTGTAATATTATCTCTTACTTGAACATAGACATTATTTCTATCCTTATCTGTAACTACCTTATATTTTTCATTTTTTAATTCTGGCTTATCTGGGAAAAGTTCTCCACCTGTTTTTTCTACACCAACTAAAGTTTCGTAACCTTTACTTCCTTTTTTATACACCAAACTAGGCTTTTTGTTATATATTTTAACAATTGATATATTTTTATCTAAACTATCATTATTTAAATATATTACTTCTTTATCATACATTTTATCTAAATTTTTTATTTCAAAATTTTTAGCTGTAATATTTTTAAGTCTGTCTACAGGTTGTTTTTTTATTTCGCTGACTATTTCATTAACACCCTCATTAATATCATATTCAGGTTTAAAATATTTAACTTCTAATTTATTTGCTTTATCAGCATTATTTACCTTTTTTAAACTACTACAACTACTAAGAGCTATTAGACCAAAAAATATAGCTATGCTTTTATTATTTACTCTCATTTTACCTCCTACCATTTATACTTCAAATTTAATGTTAAGCTTGGTTTTAATTTTCTAAATTCAAATTTCTTATCTATTGGTCCAAATAAGCCTTCATCTGGTCTTTTTTCATCCTTTATCAAATCTATTACTTTCTTTTCAAAAAGAGTAGAAATTTCAAATCCTGAACTTAATTCTAAGTTTTTTATTGGCATATATACAACACTAACTTTAGGCTTTAATTCAAAACTTCCTCCTAAATTATATTTATTATTAACTGCATCACTTAACATAGGTTTTTCTTTTGTTTTTTCTATATCATTTGTATTATAGTTATACATTTTTTCACTTCTAAGTAATAGGGTATCAAATTTTGCAAGTACATCTAAGCCACTCTTTAAGGTCAATTTATCACTAATTTTTTTTGTATATTCTACAGAACTATCAAATTCCAAAGAATTTATTAAATATGTTAAAACATTTTTATCATCTGGTCTTGTTACATGATTAAGTGCTAAACTATTTTTATATTTTAATTTATTAATAAATACTAAATCTTTAAGCCCTTTATATTCTGTTTCTATGCTTAAATTCAATTTATTACTTGTATTATTAGGGTGTAAAATTTTTACTTTTTTAATTGTATCTTCTTTGAATTCATTATTTAAATTTACACTCAAATTCAAATCTTTTATTTCTTTATTTGTATATTTTATGTTCAATTTAGATTCAATATTATTTTTAGGTTCATTTTCTTTACTATCAGAAAATTTTACTATTTTACTTAGTTTATTATCAAAATCAAAACTAACATCTTGTTTATCATTTAATTTTCTAACATATTTTGTTTTAAAACCAAGTTTGAAATTATGCGGAACAACATCTGCATTTATATTTGTTGGGTATAAAAGAAAACTTGGAAAATATTCTAAACTTGTATCTAGTTCTAAATCATCCTTATTTTTATTATACATATATTTTAATTTAGATTTTAAACTTGGTTCATATTTTAATGCTAGTTCATAGTTTTCTTTTCTACTTTCATCTGGTAAATATTTTGTCATTCTTGCTTCTATTAAATTTCCTAAGCTATTATCAAAAACTAATTTACCTACTTTTAAATCAACATTATTACTAGCACTTAAAATAAGTTTTGGATCTAAAATATTATAGAAAGTTTTATATGGATCTTCTTTCTTTTGACCCTTAGAATATTCTGCATGATGTTTCATTTCTAATTTCAAACCATAATTATTCTTATTTTCAGAGTATTTAAAACCAAAATTAAATTTTTGATCAAATTTTGTTACATAATCTCCCGAATGGAAATCAGGAAATTCATCTAATTCTGTATCAAGTGCATCAAATGGTCTACTTGCTGCATTAAGATCTATGTCAAAATTGTATTCACTATTTAAAGCATATTTATCATTTAATTTTGTATCAGTTTTACTATTTACTTTAAAATATGCTTCATCTTTATCAAATCTATGAAATTGATTTGCCTTATATTCAATTTTTGAATCTATTTCTGTATTTTTAACTTTTCCTGAAATATTTGTACTAAATACTGTATTTCCTAAAGCTTGTTTTGTTCCATCATCTTCTAAATATTCAGTTTTTACTTCTTCTTTTATTGTCCCATCTTTTGAATAATTTTTCTTTATCCAAAAATCATCTAAATAATATTGAAAATTATTTGTCAATTTTAAATCCTTAGTCAAATTATTTTCATTATTAATTAAAAATTTCAACATGACATCATGATTTGCGTCTCTTTTTTTCCAATTATATATGTGCTTTATATCCTTATCATAATCATTAATTGAGAAATCTTTTCTTGCAGATTTAATATCAACACCAAATTCTAATTCTTTTAACGGTTTAATATTAAATTTCAAAAGATTTAACTCATAACCTGTGGTTTCATATTTGGGTGCAAAACTACTATTAACCTTAACTCCTGTTTCTACGCTTGCCTCGTAAGCATAAGAAGCCATCGATAATAGCACTGCTAAAAAACATATCTTTTTATTTTTCATTCCCTATCTCCTTTCAAGATTTTTCACTTAATTATACTATTTTTTAAAAAGTTTTTTAAATATATTTTATTAATAGTACCATAAATTTTATTTATGCTTGGACTTTTACTGTCTATGTCTTTACCTTTTTTATATAAAAGAAGAAAAGATATATGTGTATAAAGTTTTTATTCTATATTTTTTTCACAAAATTTAATTTATGTAAAAATATAGTTAATATTTTCACTTTATTTAATACTTTCATTACAACCTTAACTTTTCACTTTAATTTATGCTATAATATTCCATATATATTTAAAGGAGTGATTAAATGTTTAAAGCAGTTGTTACTGATTTGGATGGAACTTTATTAAATAAAGATCATTTTCTTAGCACATATACTAAGAATGTTATTAATAAATTCTTAGATAAGGGGTATAAGCTATACATAGCTACTGGTCGTGTAGAAAGAGGAGCAAGATTAATTGCAGATCAATTTTCACACTCTCTTTCTCTTATTACAACTAATGGTGCTAGAATAATTGATGAAAAAGGTAAAGAAATCTATTCAGTAACATTAAATAAAAAATGTAAAGATTTTATTCTTAATTTGGATTACAAGAAATATGGAAAAGAAATATTCATAAATGGCTATTCTGGAACAGATTGGTTTGTTATTTCTGAAGAATATAAGGATTTTTATTCAAAAAGAAGAGTAGATAAAACTTTTGGTGCTACAGTAATAGATATAGAAGAATTTAAAAAGAAAGACTTTAATAAACTTTTTTTTATAGGCTCTTTTGAAAATTTAAAAAAGATTCGTGAAGTTTTAAAAGAAAATATTTCAAAGGATGCAAATATAGATTTTGTTAGTGAAAATTCCTTAGAAATCTTTGATATTTCAGCTAATAAAGCTAATGCAAGTTTGAAACTTTTAGAAAAAGATGGTATAAATCCTGATGAAGTTATTGCCTTCGGTGATGGTTTAAATGACTATTCTATGTTGAAATTATTTAAAAATAGCTTTATAATGGCTAATGCCTTGCAAGAATTAAAAGATTTATTACCCGAAAAAGAGATTATAGACGATAGTCATTCTGATGCTGTTGCAAAAAAAATTGAAGAGGTTTTTAATTTATGAAAAGTGCTTTAGTTGTAGATGATAGTCAATATTTTAGACAAATAATTAAAAATATTTTAGAAGAATATAATTTTAATATTATTGAAGCTAACAATGGACTTGATGCTTATAAAAAATATATAGTATATAAGCCTGACATTGTTACAATGGATATAAACATGCCCATACTCGATGGTTTTGGTTCTATAGAAAAAATTTTATCTTATGATAAAAATGCAAATATAATAATATGTAGCTCTATGATGTTTTTGGATGTATATATTGCAGAAGGTCTTGAAGCTGGTGCAAAAGCCTGTCTTTGCAAACCTTTCACAAAAAACGAATTAATAAATGCTATAGATAATGTTTTGAATGGAGATGATTAAAAAAATGAATGTTTATAAGGAGATTATGTATATTTTAATATTCTCACTTATAGGAGAGCTTTTATCTAAAGGTTTAAAATTACCTATTCCCGGAAGTGTTATTGGAATGATAATTTTATTTATCTTTTTAGAATTGAAGTTCTTAAAAATGAAAAAAATTGAAAAAGTTGGAGAATTTTTATTAGAAAATTTAGGTATCTTATTTGTTCCTGCTGGAGTTGGAATAATGTCAAAATTCAATTTTATAAAAGAAATTTGGCTAAGTTTTTTTCTTATAGCCATATTTACAACCATATTCTCACTAATTGTTACAGTTAAAATTGTTGAATTTGTTAAAAATAGATTTGAAGGAGGCGAAGATGCTTAGTATTTTAATAAACAATCAAATGTTCGGAATTATGCTTACTATACTTATTTATGTACTAGCAGTAAAATTGT
This sequence comes from Sneathia sanguinegens, assembly GCF_001517935.1. Classification (NCBI taxonomy): domain Bacteria; kingdom Fusobacteriati; phylum Fusobacteriota; class Fusobacteriia; order Fusobacteriales; family Leptotrichiaceae; genus Sneathia; species Sneathia sanguinegens. The sequence continues at coordinate 47,344 of NZ_LOQF01000008.1, read as the reverse complement.
TTGTTAAAACTAATTCAGCTATACTTAATCCTATACTAATATCTATAGTATTAATTATAGCTATATTAAAATTTTTTAATATACCTTATGAAACATACAATATTGGTGGATCAATATTCACTACATTAATAACACCGGCAACCGTAGCTCTAGCAATACCCTTGCATAAAAATTTGCATTTGTTAAAAAAACATTTTTTATCTATTATTACTGGTATTATTGTAGGAAACACAATAAATTGTCTACTTGTTGGCTATATTTGTAAATTATTTGCCTACAAGCCTGAAATAATAGCTTCCTTTATGCCAAAATCTGTAACGACTGCAATAGCCGTAGGACTTACTGAAAATGTTCATGGTATAATTCCTATAACAGTAATTTTAGTAATAGTCACAGGTATAACAGGTGCTACTTTGGGTCCTGGAATTTATAAGATGCTTAATGTTGATGACAAAGTAGCCATAGGTGTTAGCTTAGGTTCTGCAGCTCATGCTGTTGGTACAAGTAAAGCAATAGAAATGGATAAGGAAACTGGTGCTATGGCTGGTTTATCAATAGGACTTACTGGACTTTATGTAATTTTAGTAGCTCCTTTAATACTTAGAGTAATCCTATCATGAAAAAAGTTATAGTTGGTATGAGTGGTGGCATTGATAGTTCTGTTGCTGCTCTTTTATTAAAAGAACAAGGTTACGAAGTTATAGGTGTTAGTATAAAACATTTATCCGATGAATTAAGTAATAGTAAAAATAAAACCTGTTGCTCCTTGGATGATATAAATGATGCTAGAATTGTTTGTTTTCAATTAGGAATTCCACATTATGTAATTAATGTTGAAGATAAATTTAAAAAAGAAATTATAACTACCTTTATTGAAGAATATAAAAAGGGAAGAACTCCTAATCCTTGTGTTATTTGCAATGAAAAGGTGAAAATTAGAACACTTCTAGACTTAGCTAAAGAATTAAATTTTGATTATGTAGCTACTGGGCATTATGCTATAAAAAGTGAAGATGGTCTTCTAACATATGTAGATACTGTAAAAGATCAAAGCTATATGCTTTATCGCTTGTCAAAAGAAGATTTATCAAAAATGCTCTTTCCTTTAGGAAAAACACCAAAATCTGAAATTAGAGAACTTGCTAAAAAAAATAATATAATCACACACGATAAAAAAGATAGTACTGGTATTTGTTTTGCACAAGATGGATATATTCCTTTTTTACAAAAAAATCTTGATACTAAGGAAGGGAATTTTATTGATGAAAGTGGAAAAATCTTAGGTAAACATAAAGGATATCAGCTCTATACAGTGGGGCAAAGAAGAAAGTTAGGTCTTAAACTTCCTTATCCCATTTTCATACTTAAAATTTTGCCAAAAACTAATGAAATTGTCCTTGGTCCATATGAAAAATTAATGATAGATAGCATACAAATCACGAATTATATTTTTCATGTAAATTTAACAGATATATTAAATAAAAGAGTTTTTGTTCAACCTAGATTTTCTTCAAAAGGACTATATGGTTATTTATTCTTTTTAGATGGGAAACTCTATTTTAAATATGAAATTAAAAATGCTCAAAATTCAAAAGGTCAACATATAGTTATCTTTTATGAAAATAAATTAATTGGAGGTGGACTAATAGAATGTTAAAAAAAATATTAAAAAATATTTTAGCTTTTATAATCTTTAATTTAAAAATTGTTTATTGTGTTGCAATATTCTTTATAATCAGCCTAATAATTTTATCTAAATCTAGCTTAAAATCAAATCAAAAACCCGTAATTTCTAATTACAAATATGTTGTATTTGATATAGATAAGGTAAAAGAAGAAAATAATCCAACACTTGCTTTTTTTAATGAAGATAATATTAATTTTAACACTGTAATTAACTCACTTAATAATATTAGACTTAATAAAAATGTAGAAGCTTTAATTATTAATCTTGATACTTTAAGATTAAGTCCTTCACAAATAGAAGAATTTATGAAAATTTTAAAAAAATTCCCTATGTCTAATAAAAAAATTTATGCTTATGGTAGCAATATCGACAATGTAACATATAGACTTGCTAGTGTTGCTGACAAGATTGTTATGCCAAATACACTTAGTGCAAGGCTTTCACTAAATGGCTATTATTCTAGCCAACTATATTTCAAAGATATTTTTGATAAATATGGTGTAAAAGTAGAAGCTATTCATGTTGGATCACACAAATCATTTGGTGAACAATATTATTTAAACAAAATGTCTGATGAATTAAGAAGTGATTTAACAAGGGTTTTTGATAATAGACTTAATAATTTTGCCCTTAATATTTCAAAAAATAGAAAGTTAGATATTAATACTTTCAAAAATAATATTTTAGATGGAAAATATGATTCTATAAGTCCTTATACTGCAAAAGATTATGGCTTGATAGATGAAATAATGGATTATGATATGCTAATGGAAAAATTAAATGCAACTGATGATAATACTATTAGTTTATCTGATATTGCACAGCAAGATATGGAAAATAATAGCAAAAATACAATAGCAATCGTTCCTTTAGAAGGAAATATTACTTCATCAAATGAGGATTTATCTGATTTAACACTTTCAGAAAAAAATGTTAGAAATAAATTTGAACAAATAGAAAAAAATAAAAATATTAAAGCTGTTATCCTTCGTATAAATTCTCCTGGTGGTAGTGCATTAGAAGCAGAAATGATACACAAATTAATAAAAAGATATACTGATACTTATCATATACCTATTTATGCTTCTTTATCAGATGTAGCTGCTTCTGGAGGTTACTATATAGCAACAAGTGCAAAGAAAATTTTCGCTAATGAAGCTACAATTACTGGTTCTATAGGAGTTGTTTCTTTATTGCCAAAATTTGATAAGGCTTTCAATAAGTTTAATATAAATAGTCAAGTAATACAAAAAGGAAAATATGCTGGAATTTATGATCCAAGTTATTCACTAACTGATGATGATAGAACACATTTGCAAAATATTTTACAAGATGTTTATACTGAATTCAAACATAGAGTTAGTGTAGCAAGAAATATACCTGATGAAAAATTAGAACCTTTAGCTGGAGGTCGTATTTGGTTAGGTGATGAGGCTAAAAAAATAGGACTTATTGATGATATAGCTAGTCTTGACGAAGTTATAGATATAGTTGCAAAAGAATGTAATCTTACCGATTACAATGTAACACAAATAAATACTAAAATGGATTATAGCAATTATTTAGATTTTGCAAAATCTATATTTAATTCAAATACTAAATTAGATATTTATGATAATATATATAAAAAGCTACTATTTATACAAAATAATAGTCTAACACCACTTTATTTCAATACTAGCTTAAATAAATTAAAATATTAAAACAAAAAAACACTAAGGTTATTCATAGCTTTAGTGTTTTTTATATGATCTATAAATTTATTGTTTTTTGTAAATTCTTTCCTACTTTAAACTTTATAACTTTTCTAGCTTTTATTTTAATTTTTTCTCCACTAGATGGATTAACTCCATTTCTTTCTGGCATATCCTTTGATAAAAATGTTCCAAACCCAATAAATTGAATATTTTTTCCTTTTTTTAAATTATTTTGAATTAATTCTAAAAACCCATTAATTAACTCTTCGGACCTTTTCTTAGTTTCTCCTAGTTTTTCAGAATAAACTGAAATAAATTCTTTCTTGTTCATTGCTACAGCTCCTTTCCCTCGTTATAAATATTTTACCTTAATTATTTAAAAAAAGCAACTTTTTTTAAAAATTATAGGCTTTTTCTTGAATATATTCAAAAAATTAAACTTTATTCTTTACAAAAATCTGTCATGATGAAAAACAAAACTAAACAAGTAACAAGCTCCACAACAGGTATTGTAAGCCAAACTCCTGTTATTTTAAATAAAATCTTTAATATTTCTGTAAAGGGAAAAATCACTATTATGCCTCTTAATATAGAAATTAATCTAGCAAATTTTACTTGTTTCGTACATAGTAACTTTATTTGTCCAAAAATATTCAAACCAGAAAATAAAATCGATGTGAAGTATAGTATCAAAGCTTCAGTTGCTAATTCTTGTAAAGCTTTTGATCTTTCCGGGTTAAACATTAATATTATATTTTTTCTAAATAAAACTAAAAACGCATATATAGTTACCGATAAAACAATTAACAATATATTAGTATATTTTGATAATTTTTTAACTGTGTCATATTTTTTCACAGCATAGTATTTTGTAAGTAAAGGTTGGACTCCTTGGGCTATTCCATTGTAAATAGCGGTAACAATTATCCCTAAATTTGTAACTATGCCATAAGCTGCAATACCAACATTAGCCTTAAGCTTGAAAATAATAAGATTAAAAACAAGTATTACAAGACCCCCACTAAGCTCAGATAAAAACATTGGAAAACCTGTAAATAAAATGAAGTGTGGTTTAAGATAAGCAATTCTTCTACTAAATTTCAAATTTTTAGACTTATAGCAATGTTTATACAATATAATAATACTTATCAATGGTGAGGCACAAGTAGCCATTACTGCTCCAAACATTCCTAGTTTAAAAGGAAATATTAAAATATAATCTAGTACAATATTAAATAAGGTTCCAACAAGCATAGCCTGCATAGCAAGTTTAGGATTCGAATCATTTTTAACAAAAAAATTAAGTATACTACTAAAAATAAAAAAAGGCGAAAAAATATATATGACCCTAAAGTACACATTCGTTATATCGAAAATTTCACTATTTGCTCCCAAAATTCTAACAAAATATGACGAAAAACTTGCACCAATAAGAACCATAAAAAAAGATATAAAAGCACCCAGCAACATCGTAAGAGTAAAAATTTCTTTTTTTAACTTTCTTGATCTTGAAAAACAGACTGAACCTCCAACTGCTAGCATTATACTAATAGCATTAATAAGGGTATAAGCTGGTATAACAACATTAAGCGATGCTAAGCCATTAACTCCTATACCCCTTGAAATAAACAAGGTGTCTGCAAATATATACAAAGACATTCCAAGAGTTCCTAAAACATTTAAAGATACATATTTAATATATTCTTTCATCTTCACCTCCTAAACCAAAAAAGCTGGAATAAAATTTTCCAGCTTTTTAACATTTAGAAACAGAGTCAATAAGCTAGATTACTCTGCTTCTGAAAATAAGACTTTAGATAATCTTTGACTTAGATTTTCTTTATTCTTAATTAAAATTTTTCTAACTTGATCAGAATTCTTTCCCTTTAAAGTCTTCATAGCTTTTGTGCAAACTCTAACTTTAATTTCTTGCCCATTAATAGTTAAAGTCATAACTTGCAAATTAGGCTTCCAAATTCTCTTAGTTGCTTTGTGTGAATGGCTAACTAAATTACCATGGCTAGTTCTTTTACCGAAAACTTCACATACACGCATATTAGTACCTCCTGACATTATTACTAGATTTCTATTATATCACATTTATTCAATACTGACAAGTTTTTATTAAATACATTTCTTTATTTTTTTGTTTAAAAAAGTATTTACCAAAAATTCCCTTTATATTTAAAAAGAACATAAGGATAAAATATTTTAGGTTAAAAAAGTTTAGTTTTTTTTATTTGTATTTTCTTTGCGAATTACTATTTCAATATATAATTGTATTAGAAGATAAAACAATCTTTTAAAGGAGAAAAAACATGAAAAAGACATTAATTTTAACTAGCTTAATCGCTACAATGACTGCATTTGCAGCAACAAAAGGTAATGTTGAATTCTTTAATGAAAATGAATTTGACAACACTAAATTCCAAATTAAAAAACTTGGTGTTAAATCTGACATTGAAATCAAAAACTTAGGTTTAAGTTTTGGTGGAGAAATAAAGGCTGAAGACCTTATTTACAACAATGCAAATGGAATAGATTTAAAACTTACAACTAAAAAATTTGCAGATAAATCAAGTGTTTATGTAAAATATCAATTACCTGATTTCAAAGGTTTAAAAACTTTTGTTAAAGGAACATTTGATCCTGAATTAGAAGATAATTACGCTTTAAAAGGTAAAACAAAATTAGAAGCTAATGTTGAATATAAATTAAAAGATATAAATTTAGGTTTTGACTCTGAAACAGAATTCCCATTCAAAGCAGATACAAATACATATAAAGCAAGCGCAATGTCTACTCAAAAAGTTTATGCTAAGGGAGATATTTTAAAGGTTAAAGGTATAGATGCAGAATTAGCTTTAAACCACAGCTATGTTGATGTTAAAAAAGTATCTGGTAAAGGTAAATTATCATACAGCCCAATTGACAAATTAGAATTAACTGCTAATGCTCAATTCTTAGCTGCAATCAAAGCTAACGAATTAGATTATAAAGACACTTTCTTAGGTAACAAAGATCTATATGAAAAGGCTAATGTTGAAGCTAATGCTAAACAAGATGGAACTGATTATGGAAAGAAAGAACTTAAAGAAGGTAATGGTAAATACGCTCATGCATACAGCTTAGAAGCTAAATACACTGGTTTTGATCATTTAACATTAACTGGTGCTGGATATTTAAACCTAATGCATACTACAAAGGACAATAAAGCTCAAGTATCTGTTGTTCCTTCAGTTGATTTTAAAGTTGAATATAAGGCTTTAAATGACAAATTAGCTTTAGAAGCTAAAACTACTTTAGGTGGATATATTAGTAAATTCAATGAATTTAGAACTCTATTATTAGCTCTAGATACTAAGGTTGGATATACTTTTGATATAAATAATAAATTAAGTATAACTCCAGAATTAGGTATCTATACTAAACATGGATTCAATACTACTTTAGATTATAAAACAAATGATGATACTCATAAACCAACAGAACCTAGAAAATTACATAATAATAAGGCTTTATCTTTCTTAACTATAGGTCCAAAGGTTAATTTAAATTACAAACCTATTACTGACTTAACTTTCACTGCTTCAGTTGAAGTTCCAGTTAATTTTGAAGGATATAATGTAACTGATGCAAAACACAACTTCAAATACAAGAGCTTCTCTGTTAAACCTAATTTGAATTTAAAATATGAATGGAAATAGTTTTAATTGGCACACTTCGGTGTGCTTTTTTTAAAATAAAAAAAACAGCAAGGGGGCTTGCCATTTTCTTTAAAAAATTGTGAAATTCATTTATCTATATATTTGTACCCTTTTTTTCATAAATGTCAAGATATATCCTAAAGATATATATATTTTTGACTTATCATCTAAAAAAAGGAGAATTTATGAAAAAATTTTTTTTATTTCTATTCGTACCATTTTGTAGTTTTGCAAATTTAGAGCTTAATTTAAACAATGATATATATTTGAATTATACCATAGCTAAAAATACAAAACTTTTATACTCCAATTCCTTAGGTTTAAAATATATGAACTTTTTTTCAAAAATCAGGTTTGATAAAATTGAAATAAAAAACTCAAAAAATTTGAAGAAAAAGCATATTACAAATATAGATGCTTTTGCTGGTGTAAATTTTAATATAGATGATTTAGAAATCAAACCTATTATAGGCTACAATAATATAGGATATCTTTCAATTACAGCTAAGTATGGAAAGCAACTCAAAGGCTATATATCATCTACTATATATTTTGATAATAGTTCATTAAATGAACTAGGTTTAGAATATGTAAAAAATATAAAGAATAGTAAAATAAAGATAAAAGTTGGAACCAATCTATCAAGTACCAACAATTTTAAACCTATATATCTTAGCTCTATTGAAATTAACCAAAAAAATATAGTTAATTCTCATGTACATTTTGTAATAGGTTTAAAACTTTTCAATTATGGAAACTCACATGGTATCGGGTTAACTTCCGATATTAACATACATTAGTATCATTTAAAATTTTAAATATATGATGATAAGTCAATTTTAAACTATTCTTTTTTTAAAAAAAGTTGTATAATAAAAGAAAATAGACCACTTTATTAAGAAAGGATAAATTATGAAAAAAACAATTATGTTGGCAACTATAGTTGCATCACTTTATTCAATGGCTAGTTCTGTTTCTGGTCATGTTGAATTTATTAATAATAATAACTTAAAAGTCGAAACTACACAAAAGGAGTTAGAAGATAAAGAAATAACAACACCTAGTACTGGTAGTTCTAATACTGCTTCTACTCCTAAGAAAACTTATAAATCAGAAAAAGATGGTTCTACAAAGCCTAGTTTTAAAACTGATTTAGGTGTTAAAACTGAAGTTACTTTAAATAAAATAGGTTTAAGTTTTGGTGCTGAATTTATGGGAAAAGATGTTGAACTTTATCCAACTAAAGATAAAGCAGGATATAAATTTTCTGAAGATTCAAATGTATATCTTAAATACCAAATACCTGAATTTATGAATATTAAATCTTCAGCTAAATTAGGTTTCATTCCTAAAGTAAGTAAGGATAAAAATGACAAAGCAAGTTTTGCAGGTGAAGCTTTAGTTGAATTAGAAGGATCATACATTTTAGATACAATTAATCTTAATTTAAATTCTTCTACTCACTTACCTTTATACAAACCAAGTGAAGGAACATATGGAGATAAGATGTTCTCAGTTCACAAATTAACTGCTAAAGGTGAAACTGGTGTAATTAAAGACTTAGATGCTTATTTAGAAATTAAAAATGATTATTCTATTTTCAATGCTTCAAATAATCAAGATACAAGTTCTCCATTAAAATATGTAAAAGGTGGACTTGTTGGAGATTACAAAGATGTTAAGAATTTAACACTTACTGCTCATGCAGATTTCTTATACTTACCATCTGATGATAATGATGGACAAACTACAAAGAATATCTTAAAGAATGATGATGAAAAACTAACAGTAGCTAATAGCTATTCACAAGCTTATGAATTTGAAGCAAAATATACTATGCTAGAAAATAAATTAGATTTAAAAGCATCACTTTTAGGACAACATGTACATACTGGTGGACATACTGTACAAGTAGGAGATGTGCATGAATATGTTAATAAGCTAAATGATTTGAAAACAAAATTAGATAACATAAAAAATGATTGTAAGACTGAAATTGATAGTGAAATATTAAAATACTTTAAAGATGACACAGAATTAAATGATGATTTAACTAAGTTAAATGAAAAAATAAAGAAAAATAATACAACACCTGCTTCAGCAACAACTAATACGCCTGCTGCAGGATCTACTAGTACACCTGCAGGGGATAATACGAATGCGGTTGTTCCAGCAACTAATGATAGTATAGAAAAGGACGCAAAAGACTGTATCACTAAGATTGAAGCTCTTTTAAAGAAAATAAAAGAAAATAACTATGATGATAAAACAGATTCAAAATTAAATAAGTTAAAAAATGATAAAAGACAAAACGCCATAACTGAAAAAGCTTACTTTGGTACAAAACTTGGTGTAGCTTATAGACCAATTAATAATTTAGAAATAACTGCTGGTACAGTTTTAGGTGGAACTTATGTTCAAAACTTTGAAGATAATGAAGAAGATAAAATAGATGGTTATGATATAACTGGATATATTAGATTAGATTCTGGTGTTAAATATGTTTATACTCCAGTTAAGAACATAACTGTTGTTCCAGAATTTAATATTTCAGGTTCAGTTGATAATTTGGATGCTAGAAATAAGAATAAATTCCTTAGTGCTAAATTAAACTTAAATCCTAAAGCTTCTATTGCTTATACTCCAATTAAGAATTTAGAAATTGCTGGATTAGTTGAATTACCTATTGAATTTAAACATGTAATAACTGAATACACTACACCAAAAGATGGTGGTTTATTAAATGATGATAATATTTATAACAAAAGAAAATTCGCTTATTCAAGCACAACTTTCAAGACTGGTTTAAATATTAAATATTCTTGGTAATAGTTCATTAAACCCTAAAGTTTTTAACTTTAGGGTTTTTTCTTGCTTTATATAATAAAAAAGGACAATATCACATTGCCCTTATTTCATTTTTTCAATTTCTTTTAATAATTCTTTTGCTATTAACAAATTATTTTTTAATGCTTCTTTTGCATGTTGTTCTGCTAAGTCTAATTTATGATTTGCCATATAAATTACAGTTAATAACACATCTGCTTCTTTTGTTCCTTCTTCCAATGATTTATTTGCATATTTTATTGCTTCATCATACTTATGTTCCATGTATAAGAATTGTGCTACTCCATAATTACCTTGAGCTTTCTTTAACATTTCTGAATATTTATTAATTCTTTCAACATCTTTAGCTGCTATTGATTCTAATAATAGAGCTTTAATATATTCAATATTATCTTTTTCAATATTTAAAGCTTTTTCATATTCTTTTATAGCTTTTTTTGTATCCTTTATATCTTCTGAATATATTCTTGCTATGGTACTAATTAAATCTGCATCATTTGGTGTAAATGCTTCTGAAGTTATCAAATACATTTTAGCTGTTTCAACATCTTTATGTAAAAGATAAAATTTTGCAAAAACTAAACAAACTTGTGCTTTTATATTATTAAAATCTGAAACCGCCGCTTTATTAAGCATAGCTATTCCTTGGTTTTCTTCATTTTGTTCCAAAAATTCTTTACCTAAAACATAATAAAATTGATCTCTAAATTCTGCCTTCTTACTTTCAGCTTCTTTTATAATTTTACTATAATTTTCTATATCTCTTTCCTTATAATAATTAAAAGCTAAATCAGCAAAAATGTCTAAATCATCACCTAGTCTATCCCTTAATAAGTTTAAATACACTAATTTTTCTTTTGGGTTTTTAGCTTCTTTAGCTAGTAATTCATTAGCTAATACTGCATATTGCCCCTTAGATTTTGGATCAGAGCTTGCTTTTTTTAGATACATTTCTTTTTGCTCAGGAGTAATATCAGCTCTAGTTCCCAACATATAATTTATTCTTTCAAATGCTTCCTCTTCCCCTTCTACATTTTTACTATTTTTCAATATCGTGAAAGCTTCTACAACTTTCCCATTATCCAATAAATTTAATGCCTTTTCTAAATCTGCCTTAGGTCCAGCAAATGAAAGGAATGTAGTAAATATAGTTATTATTGCTATTTTTTTATTCATAATATCCCTCCTTGTATACAACAATTTTACTTGTTTTTTTATTTTTTTTCAATTATTAAATTTTTTTCTTTCTATCTAAAAATGTTTGAAGTATAATAGTTGCTGCAAGCATATCTACTACTTGTCTTTTCTTTTTTCCATTTTTTTTAGAAAAATTATTTAAATAATACTCTGCTTGTTTAGTAGTATATCTTTCATCTACAAAATATATATTTATTTTATCTTCTTGCTTTTTTAATTCATTTACAAATTTCTCAACTTTTTCAACTTGTATTTCACTATTTCCATTAAGTCTTAAAGGTTTCCCTACCACTAATTCATAACTACCTTCTTCTTTACAAATTTCTAATATTTTTTTTATTGCATCTTCTTTTTGTCTATTAATTGTACAATAACCTGTAGCCAATATCTCAAGTGTATCACAAGTTGAAATTCCTATTCTTGTATCTCCATAATCAATTCCTATATATTTCATAACTATTACCACACATATTTAATATTAAATTTAGTTTTTATTGCTGTATTACTATAATTGAATTTTTTACCACCTTTATTATCAAATTTAATTGGTATTTCTATTTCTCCATTAATTTTCAAATTATCAATAGGTGTTGATACTGCACTTAATTTTGGAGATAAAATTAATTCTGCATCACAACTTTTTTCAATATTATATAACTTAGCTATTGCATTAAATTCTGGCGATACAGTAATATTATCCTCATCCTCTGTATAATCATATTTAATACCACTTTCTAATTTAACATAGCCCTTTGTATATTTTTCAAAAGATAATCTTGTATTACCTGCAAACATTCCATTTGCACTAAATGTCAATTCATCCATAATCTTATACTTCGCCCCTAATTTAATTCCATAATTAAAGTCATGTGCAGGAACACCAAAACCTAATTTTGAAAAATTAGAAATAGTTTTATTTACAAGATTATCTATTAATAATTTTGAAGATCCTGAATCATTAAATATTTGATTCCATAATTTTTCAATTAAAGTTTGCTTTTTTATATATCCATTTGGTTCTTCTCTCCATTTATTGCATAGTGTAGTTAAAAGCGAATATATTTTATAATCACTTGATATTTTAATTTTTAAGTTATCTTTTTTTGCTTTATATTCCTTTATACTTCCAATAAACGGAGCAATTTTTGGATATATATTTCTTGCTTCCATATCATTTAATCCTAATTTTTTATTTATAAAGTTTGTAATAATTTCATATGTTGTTGCAGGTCTTTCTTGATAATTTTCTAAATCAAGCACTGTCATACTTGGATAAAATTTATATTTAATTTCATTAAGAACTTCTTCAAGTGTTTTATTTTCATTAGCTCCATTTTTAATTTTATTCAAATTTTCATAAACTATTTTTCTTACTTTTTCATTTTCTAAAATAATTTTTTCCATTTCTATAATATTTTTAAAGGCTTTTTCTCTTGATTTTCCTAAATCTTTTTGTCCCTCTTCATATTTTTCTCTAGCTATTTTGGCTACTTTTTTATAATTTTCATATTCTTCTTTATGTTTATTTAAAAAATCTTTTTCTTCTTCATCAAATTGTATATTTTTTAAACTATCAAATAAAACAGTAGAAATATCAGTATTTTTATCTTTATACTTATATATCTTGCTTATTTCATCTGATGTTATAGATACTGAATTAAAATAAATATGTTGAAAAAATATTCCACCTGTTAACTCTAATCTATCATTTAATGTTAAATAACTTGTATCTAAAGTATATGAATGTTCATAATCCTTTGGATTAAGTTCAAAATCTTCATCTGTTAATATATTTTTGACTTTAGATGTATTATTAAATTGATATCTAAAATCTGTTTTACCATTTAATTTAAACTTAGGAGTTGCATCATATTCTCCTTCACTATTAATGCTTAAATATCTTAAGGCACTTGTTTTATGGTATGAATTTTTCAATTCTATACTAGCCTTAATATTTTTTAGATTTTTAATATCTTTCCCTTCAAGGTACAACTTATTCGTTGTTAAAATATCATTACCTGTAAAAGGAAATTCAGTTTTAGAATTAAAAGCTATTTTAGAATCAGGTAAAAATTCATAATTCGCTTCCCCTTCTAATTCAGCTACGCTAGTCTTAAATGATAAGTATTCATTTTCTCTCTTTACTTTTGGTTTCAATGTTCCCTTAAAATATCCACCTATGCCTTTAAATTTAGGAGTTTTATACTTAATAAATATATTTGAATTATCAAAAATACTATTAACTAATGTATGTTCTTTAATTGGAACAGATACATCTTTCATCTTAAGTGTTGCTCCTAATGATACTCCTTCATTTTTCAAATTAATTTCTGTGCTTAATCCTGTTTCTTTAATATTATAGCTATCTTCATATTTTCCATCATATATTCCTTCAATAAAGCCTGATGTAGCATTAGACATACTTACTGTTGCAATTATTAAATTCAAAAATATTATTTTTTTCAAAACTCCTCCTTACATTACATATTTATAATAAATTATTGAATACTTCTCCCATAGCTTCACTCAACTTACTTACATCTTTTCCACCAGCTTGAGCAAAGTCTGGTTTTCCTCCACCATTACCATCTGTAATTTTGGCTACAGTCTTAACTATATCTCCAGCTTTATATTCTTTTGTTAACTCTTTTGTAACTCCACAAGCAAAGCCTATTCTTCCATCTTCAACTGCAGCTAATAGAACTATTGAATTATCAAGTTTTTCCTTTATTTTATCTACATATTTTTTCAAATCTTTTATATTTGCTTTAATAACCTTAGATACTACATTTATATTTTTTATAACTTTTTTATCTTGTATAATATCTAATATTCTATGACTTATTAATTCATCCTTTAATATTTCTACTTCATTTTCTAATTCAGTATTCTTTTCCAAATTCTTTTTAATCGTATCTTCTAATTGGTTTATATCTGTCTTACATTCATTAGCTAAATTATGCAATAAATCTCTATTTTCATTAGCATAATCATAAGCACCAAATCCTGTTACAGCTTCTATTCTTCTAACCCCACTAGCCTTTGCTTGTTCTGAAACAATATAGAATGAACCTATCACTCCTGTGCTAGGGCAATGTGTTCCTCCACATAATTCTGCTGAATAACCAACTATATCTACTACCCTGACAATATCTCTATATTTTTCATCAAATAAGGCTATAGCTCCCATTTCATCTGCTTTTTCCTTTGTAGTATAAGTAACTGTCAACTTATTATTATTTTGTATTATTTCATTAACTCTTCTTTCAATTTTTCTTAAAGTTTCATTATCTATTGCCTTACCATAAGTAAAATCAAATCTCAAACCTTTATCATAAACTAATGACCCTGCTTGATTAACATGATCTCCTAAAATTTCTTTTACTGCTCTATGTAAAATATGAGTTGCTGTATGGTTTCTCATAGTTTTTGATCTAAAATCTTTATCTACTTCTAATTCAACCATATCACCGACATTAGGTATTTCACCTTCAATTGTAACATAGTGTATGAATATATCTGATTTTTTTATTAAATCTTTAACTGTTGCTTTAAAACTATCATTATATATTATTCCTTGGTCACTTACTTGTCCACCTTGTGCAGCATAAAATGGTGTTTTATCTAAAATTAATTGATAAGTATCAGCATCTTTTTTAGAAATATGTAAAATTGTAGCTCTATCTTTTAAAGTTTCATAACCAGTAAATTTAGTTTCTCCATGTTGCTTATAGAAATTAGATATAAATTCATCTTTTATCATATCACTCATAACTACTCTTGAACTCTTTGATCTTTGAACTTGTTCTTCCAATTTTTTATTAAATTCTTCTTCAGAAACTTCTATGCCATGTTGTTCACAAACCAATTTTGTTAATTCAAATGGGAAACCAAAGGTATCATATAATTTAAAGGTTGTATTTCCATCTATTTTTATACCCTTATTTATATCATCTAAAAGTAATTCTGTACCTGCTTTTAATGTCTTAGCAAATTTTTCTTCTTCATATTTTATTACTTCTTTTATTTCTTCTTTTTTATCAACTAATTCAGGATAAGCTTCTTCCATAGTTTCAACTACAGAATCTACTATTTTATATAGAAAACTTTGCCCCTTATCAAATATTTCCTTATTTGCAATACTTCCTGCTCCATAAGCTCTTCTTATTAATTTCTTTAATATATAACCTCTTCCTTCATTTGAAGGTAATACTCCGTCACAAATTAAAAAAGTTGCTGCTCTAACATGGTCGGCTATAATTTTTATTGCTGTTGAATCCTTATCAGTAAGATTTATTGTTTCCTTTATTGATTTTATTATTTTTTCAAATATATCTGTATCAAAATTATTAGATTTATGTTGAACAACAGAAGCTACTCTTTCAAGACCTGCACCAGTATCTATATTCTTTTCAGGTAATGGAACTAGACTACCATCTTCTTTTCTATTCCATTCAGTGAATACCAAATTCCATATTTCTAAAAATCTATCTCCTTCATCTCCAGGTTTACAATTAATTTCTTCATTATTTTTTCCCATATTTAAAGTGTCATAGTAAATTTCACTACAAGGTCCACAAGAACCTATAGGTCCTGCTGCCCACCAATTATCTTCATCACCTAATCTAACTATATGTGAAGGATCTATACCTATTTCATCTTTCCATATGTTATATGCTTCATCATCAGTCTTATACACAGAAACATATAGTCTATTTTTATCTATTTTTAAAACTTCTGTAATATATTCCCAAGACCAACTAATAGCTTCCCTTTTGAAATAGTCTCCAAAAGAGAAATTACCCAACATTTCAAAAAAAGTATGGTGTCTTGGTGTTTTACCAACATTTTCTAAGTCATTTGTTCTTATACATTTTTGATAAGTTGTTACTCTTTTTGTTGGTGCTTTCTTTTCCCCTAAAAAGAACTTTTTAAAAGGAACCATACCTGCAACTGTTAAAAGTAAAGTCTTATCTTCTGGAACTAAAGAAGCACTTTCGAAGTGTTGATGTTGTTTACTTTTAAAAAATTCTATAAAACTTTTTCTCAATTCATTTCCTGTCATTTTTATACTCCTTCATCAATCTAAATTATTAATAAATTCTTTTAATTCTTGTAAAATATTTAATGCCTTAAGTGGTGTTAAATTGTTAATATCTATTTGTGTTATTTCATTTTTTAATTCTTCTAATTCTTCATTTCTCTTATCCTCATCTATTTTTTCAACATAGCTTGGATTATCAAAAAGAGATAATTGACCTATATTCTCATTTTTTTGAATAAGAGTATTTCTTTTTTCTAATTTATTCAAAATTTTCTTTGAATCTTGTAAAACTATCTTAGGTAAACCAGCTAATTTTGCAACATAAGTTCCATAAGATTTATCTGCAGATCCTTTTGAAATAGTTCTTAAAAAAAGAACTTTTGAATTTTTTTCTTCTACATTAATTCTATAATTTATTATTCTTTCATATTCATTTTCTAATTCATTCAATTCATGATAATGTGTTGCAAATATTGTTTTTGCCTTTATTTTATCATGTATATATGAAGAAATTGCAGTGGCTATGGCTAAGCCGTCGTAGGTTGAAGTACCTCTACCAACTTCATCTAATATAATCAAACTTTTTTCTGTTGCTGTATTCAAAATTTGAGATACCTCACTCATTTCTACCATAAATGTACTTTGCCCTGTTAATATGTCATCTGATGCTCCAATTCTAGTTAAAAATTTATCTATTATAGACAAATTAGCAGATTTAGCAGGAACAAACATACCTATTTGAGCTAAAATACAAATTAATGCTATTTGCTTCATATATGTTGATTTCCCTGCCATATTAGGCCCAGTTAAAATGATAAAATTCTTATTTTTTGTAAAATGTACATCATTTTCAATAAATTGTGTATTAATTAATTGTTCTACTATAGGATGTCTCCCATTTAAAATATGTATTTCTCCCTTATCATTAAATTCAGGTTTACAATAAGAATTTGTAACACTAACATAAGCATAACTTGCAATTACATCTATGTATGCAACTATATTAGCAAGTTCCCCCAATTCTTCCTTTTTATCTTTAATTAAATTAGATAATGACTTAAATATATTATACTCCAATTCCACTAATTTTGCTCTAGCATTAATTATTTTATCTTCATATTCTTTAAGTTCTTCTGTTATATATCTTTCACAATTAGATAAAGTTTGTTTTCTAATATATCTATCTGGAACATCTGAAACGCTTGATTTTGATACTTCAATAAAATATCCAAATAATTTATTATATTTTATCTTCAAAAATTTTATGCCTGTACTATTTTTTTCTCTATTTTCTATATCTAGCAAATAGTCTTTACCATGTTTTAGTATCATATTCAATTCTTTTATTTCATCATTGAAATCTTCTCTTATCATACCTCCTTCTCTAACTGAAAAGGGAGGATCATCAATCAAATATCTATCTATTTCCTTTGCTAATATATCTAAAAAACTAATATCTACATTTTTAAATTTTTCTTTCCATAATTCATAAATCTTTTTATAATTTTTAAAAGTAGAATACAAGGCCCTAATATCTTTACCATTTTCATTACCAAATATTATTTTACTAACTATTCTTTGCAAATCATATGTTTGTGCTAAGCAGTCTCTTATATCTTCTCTAAGAAGCATATTATCTATAAGGTACTTAACATCTTTTTGTCTTTCTTTTATTTTTTCAATATCTATTAATGGATAATTTAAATATTCCTTAAGTAATCTACTCCCCATGGCTGTTTTACATTTATCTAAAACCCAAAGTAAACTACCATAAGTAGATTTATCTCTTTGATTTTTCAATAATTCCAAATTTTTTGAACTACTTAAATTTATATTAGCATAATTTGTATTATGTAGCATATTTATTTTAGGTATATTTATTTCTATACTTATTTGTGTTTCTAATATATACTCAAGAAGACTTGCACAGCAATCGATTAACAATTTATCTGTTATTCCAAAACTATCAAGAGAAGTTATAGAAAAGAAATCTGTTAAAAATTCAACACTATTTTTAGGTTTTTCAATTATAGTAGTACTTAAATTTTTGCCTTCCAAATATTGTTCAAGACTTAAACTCGTATATTTTGTCATAAGTATTTCTTTTATATCAAGCATATATATGTATGAAGAAATATTTTTAGCTTCTACAATACTTGCATTAAATACTCCTGTTGTAATATCTATATATGATATATATGCTTTATTATTTTCTATAATAACACAGGCAATATAGTTATTTGAACTAGCCTCAAGATTATCTACATCTATTATTGTTCCTGGTGTAATTACTTTTATGACCTCTCTTTTAACTATTCCCTTTGCTTGTTTAGGATCTTCTACTTGTTCACAAATAGCTACCTTATATCCTGCATCAACTAATTTTGAGATATATCCTGCTACACTATGATAAGGAACTCCTGCTAAAGGAACATCTACTCCTTTTTCTCTATTCCTTTTAGTTAGGGTTAAACCTAAAATTTTAGATGCTATTATGGCATCATTGTAAAACATTTCATAAAAATCTCCAAGTCTATATAACAATATTTCATTTTTATATTTATCTTTTATTTCATGATATTGTTTCATAAGTGGAGTTGTACTATCAATTTTCGACATTTTTTACACCTTGTTTCATAACTAATTTAATAAATACTATTATAATACTAATAATTGTAACTATTGTAACTAAAATAAAAATATTCTTTGGATTAACCTTAAGAGCCTTTGCTAACCAGATATACACTCTATCTCCAAAAAATATTCCAAAAGCAAAGAAGCCTTGAAAAATTCCCATGCTAATGTTTCTATTTTTTTGTTCAAAATATTGTAAAGCTATAGACATAAGTGAAATATATGTTCCTCCATAACCAAATCCATTGAAAATATAGCCAAAGAATGCTAAATATGGATTATTTGTAAATATTATTATCAAATAAAATAGAAGAAAACTTGAAAGACTTAAGAGTAGAGTTTTTTCTATACCAAATTTATCTTTAAAATATGTCCCAACCAAAACACTTGCAATAAGTTGAGGTGTCGCAAACATTGTATCAAGATATGCAAGCATTATTGAAGGCATATGCAAATATTTACTTGCATAAACTATCATATTAGGTCCACTTGTTGAAAATTTAACAAAGGAAATTATAATTGCAACAAAACAAATTATTAAAAATTTCTTATTTGCTAAAACCAAGCTAACCTTTTCTTTCGTAAACTTAGAATTTGTTTTAATTTCTTTTATAAATATACTTAATGTAAATGTAATTATTGCAAGCAAACCTGAAAACAACCATAAAAGACTATACATCTTCACCTGTGAATAAGTCCCTATATATTGAATCGGTGCTGCTAAAAATTCTGCTAATAAAGGAGCAACTGATAAAATAGAAGCCGATACCGAAGCATTACTTTCTGAAAAAGTTTCAGAAAACATTACATTGAATATTGCAAGCATTGAAGCACAAAGCCCCATTGCTAAAGATGAGTAATAAAGTGTGTTTACGCTAGGTTTCAAATATACAGAAAATGAAGTTAACATTATACAAAATATTGCTATTTGTATAAAAATTTTTCTTTTTTGTAAAATATCCGTCAAAAAAAACAAAGGTAATCTTATTATACAGCTTATTAACCCATATGCTGAAGTTACTTGTGCAGCAAGTATTGCACTTTGCCCAAGTCCACCTAATTCAATAGGTGCTACTACATATAGCTTTCTATATGCTCTTATAGTACTTATACTTGTCCAAAAAAATACTAACATCCAAAATATTACTAATTGATTCTTATTTAATTTATATTTTTTTGCTAATATTTGAACAATAATTCCTGTTGTTATTATCATAATAATTGATAAAATAATTTTCTCCATTCAAACTCCTATTCATTCATTTAATTATACCAAAAATACTAAAAAATATCTATAATATAAGTATTTGACTAAAAATTTTAGATATAGTAAAATTCAATTATAGAAAGGAAAAAGATATGAAAGCTATTAAAGATAATTTTAAATTTTTAAAAGGTGATACTAAAATACATCCTACAACTGGAATTACACTTGAATATTTGGTAAAACAAGATGCTATTTGTGTAGCTGTTTTTGATAATAGTTTAGAAAATATATATTTAGTTTCTCAATATAGACCAGGAGCAGATAAAAAATTATTAGAAATCGTTGCTGGCTTAATAGAAAAAGGAGAAAGTCCATTAGAAGCTTGCTACAGAGAATTTAATGAAGAAACTGGTTTTCTTAAAACTGATGTAGAAAAAATAATTTCCCTTAAAAATCCTCAATATGTAAGCCCTGGTTATTCAACAGAAAAGCTATATTTTTATGCAATAAAACTAAAAAAAGGAGCTATTCCAAAAGAACAACATTTAGATTTTGGTGAAGATTTAGATCTTGTTAAATTGCCTATAAATCAAGCATTAGAAATCGCTCTAGATATGAAGACTATATTTTCAATAAAATATTTTTTAGGAGAATTAAAATGACCTTTGTATTTATATTTCTTTTATCATGTATTTCAATATATATTATTTATCTAATATATGTTTATGCAAAAATGAATGCTAAAGAAAATTTAGTTATTAATAAGGATCTAGCTATTTTAAATAATAAATATGTTATTAATTTCAAAGATGCTAAAATTATGAAAATTAATACTATGAGAATAATAACAGAAAAAAGCACAAACAAATCTGCAATTATTGATCTTGATATTAGTATCTATACTGAAAATACAATGGTAAATATTAGGGAATACAAACATGCTATAAAAATAATATCCTTAATAAAAAAATATAATGAATATAATTTTGAAAATTTTTTAAATAAATTTTTTAGTCTTCAACCTGAACTTAAACTCTTACTTGAAAGTGAATTAAATGATGAAAATACTGGATTATGATGTAGAAAGAAAGAAAATAAAAAATATTAATTTAAGAATTAGACCTGATGGAAGTGTATATATTTCTGCACCACTTCATTTACATGAAAGCCAAATAGAGAATTTTATTATTTCAAAAAGAGCTTGGATAGAAAAAAATAAGAAATTAATGCAAAACTACACAAAAATAAAAAATGAATTGGAACTTTATTGTGACAATTCACTTATTCTTTATTTTGGAAAACTTTATACTTTAAGAATTTTTAATAGTATTAATGAAACTATTAATATCAATGAAAATATAATTGAAATATATACTAATTCAACTAATATTAAAGAATTCATATATAACAAGCTCTATTATCCAAAGGCAAAAAAATTATTTCAAGACAGACTTAATTTTTATTTAACCCTTACTAAAAATGAAGCAGTTAATCTTAGAATAACAAGTATGAAGGGTAAATGGGGACTTTGCATTCCTAGTAAAAGAAAAATTAGTTTAAATATAGATTTAATGAAAAAAAGTCAATTAGAAATTGATTCTGTTGTAATACATGAAATTGCACATTTAACTCATCCAAATCACAGTAAGGATTTCTATAACTACATTGATAAATATTTTAAAAATTACAAAGAAATTAATAAAAAATTAAATAAAATATTATAGAAGGAGAAACAATGAACGATAAAATTAAAAAAATTTTTAATACTTTAAATGTTGATGGTCTTTTATTAACTGATTATTTTAATAAAAGATATTTTACTGGCTTCACTGGAACTACTGGTCAAGCTTTAATAACAAAGGAAAAAAAATATTTCTATTCTGATTTTAGATATGTTGAACAAGCTACTATGCAAACTAAACCTTATGGTTTTGAATTTGTCCGTATAGAAAGAAGAGCTATAGATCATATTATTGAAGGAATTGAAAAGCATAATATAAAAAGATTAGGTTTTGATGATTTGGCTATGCCTTATGCAGAATATCAAATGTATTCTAAGGCTTTACCTAATGTAGAATTAGTTCCTGCTGGTAATGAAATGCTAAATGCAAGACAAGTAAAAAGTGAAAAAGAAATAGAATATCTAAAAAAAGCTGCAAGTATAACTGATATTGCTTTCAAAGAAACTTTAAAAATAATTAAAGAAGGTATAAGTGAAAAAGAAATTGCTGCTCATTTAGAATATATTCAAAGATTAAATGGTGCTGAAGACAAATCTTTTGAAACTATCGTTGCAAGTGGCTACAGATCTTCAATGCCTCATGGTGTTGCAAGTGATAAAAAAATTAAAAGAAATGAATTTATCACTATGGATTTTGGTTGTTATTACAATGGTTATGCATCAGATATGACAAGAACTATTTTCTTTGGGGATAAAGCTTCTATTAGTCCTGAACAACAAAGAATTTATGATTTAGTTTATCAAGGTCAAACTATGGGTATAGAAATGTTAAAACCTGGTGTAATAGGTTCTAGTGTTGATTTAGCTGTTAGAAAATATTTTAAAGAAAATGGAGATATGGACAAATACTTCGGTCATAGCTTAGGACATAGCTTTGGTTTAGAAGTACACGAACCTCCTTATTGTTCAAAGATTTGTGATGACAAGTTACAAGAAAATATGGTTATGACAGTTGAACCAGGTATTTATATAGAAAATTTCTGTGGTGTTAGAATAGAAGATGACATTTTAATTACAAAAGATGGTCATGAAAGAATAACAAAATCACCAAGAGAATTGATATTTATTGGATAGGAGAAAACTCCTATCTTTTATAATACCAAAAAGGAGTTATTTTTATGAGAAAATTTTTAATGTTTTTTTTCTTATTTTGTTCAATGTTTACTTTTAGTAAAGAATTAAAATTCAAATTTTTTGCAAATGGAAAAACATATATAATTACTGACAAAGATTATACTGACATACCTGTAGAATATATCGATAATCAGTTTATGATTTTTAAATTTAAAATAATTAATAATGGTCTAAGCGATGATAATTATATCCTTGAGATAAAACATGATAATAAAAAATATAAAATCAATGGAATAAAAGAAATTGAGCATATACCATTAAATAAAACATGGAATTACTTCATTGGAAGCAAAAATGGATTTATAAGATTTAGTACTGGTAAAAAATTCTACGCCGATACTATAGATGCAAACAATGATGTTCAACTAAAACCTGCTCTAATAGATACAAATATCGATCTTTTAAAATCTAGTATTAGTGATTTTGACAATAGAAAGATAAATAAAATAAAATTAAATAATAAATATAATTTATGGGGTAGATATACGACAGAATATAATGAAAGCAAATTTCCAAATTATTTTAAAACTATTTTCATTAAAAATATAGGCTTAAAATATCAACAAAAATCAAAAAATAATACTTTTTTCAAAAAATCAATAATACAAAATTTAAATATTGGAATAGATAAAGTATATAATAATAGTTCAACTGGAATATTTTTAGCATTTGGACTAGAAAATTCAAGAGGTTATGAAACTTCAAAATTTGGCGATGGTAATAAATTAGAAATATTAAAAGATAAAAAAAATGGTTTCTATGTATCTGACACTCTTGCTACAATGTTTGGTATTGGTATTAATCATACTAAAAGTTTTTCAAATGGAATATATTATGATGCATTAGCACAAATTTCTGGATTTAATAGAAATATGACTTCTCATGATGGTCAATATGCTAATTCTACAGCTTTTGCTACTAGTCTTTCTTTTGAAACTGGAATTAATAAAAAATTTAATTATAATATGGTTTCTATTACTCCACAAGTGCAACAAATATATCATTATTATCATCAAAATAAATTTACTAATAGTTTAGATATTACTATGCCAAAAATAAACAAACATATTTTTGACACACGATTTGGTATGAAAGTTGAACACAAAAATTTTTATGAAAAATTAAATATTTATTTAGATTATGCTAAATATCTAAATAGTATTAACATGGAATGTGAATTCGGATTTGATGAAAAAATAAATGAAAAATTCAATATACATTCAAGTCTTTCATATCAACAAGAAATTTATAATAAAGATTTTAAAAGTAATATAAATAAAAAGATAAAATCCAATTTAGGTATTATATATTAAGGGGCTTTTTAAAAAGCCCCTTTATTATTTTTTATTTGCATACCATAGTCCCATAGTTACTATTATTCCACCACCAATAAAATTACCTATTGTAACAAATAGAAAATTATACAATATGGCTTGTATAGTAACACCTTCAAAGCCATACATATATGATAGTGGTAAATATAGCATATTAGCTACAACATGGCTATAACCCAAAAGAATAAATAGCATTATTGGAAACCAAATACCAAAAATTTTAGAAATCCCATCCTTAGCAATATAACCTAAAAGAGAAGCTGTACAAACTAAAATATTACACATTACTCCTTTTAAAATCATATCTACTGCACCAGTCGTAACCTTATGATGGGCATATACTTGTAAAACTTTTATAGAATTTTCATTAAATGTACCTGTTTTATATGTAATAAATGCTATTATTACTCCACCAACAAGATTAAATATCCATACTATAAATAGTATTTTAAACATTTTACTTAACTTCATTTTCTTTTCTATAACTGCTATAGTCATCATACAATTGCTTGTAAAAAGTTCAAATTTAAGCAAAATTATTGCTATTAATCCTACTGGAAACACACAAGCTCCCAAGAATTTAGCTAAATTTATATTTGTAAAAAATATATCTGAACTAACAAAAATATTACCTACTGCTCCTAGGGCAATGAATATTCCTGATAATATTGCAAGTATTGCTAATTGTAATAGATTCTTTTCTTCTCTATGCTTTCCAGCCTCTATTACATATTCTAATAATTCCGATATTGTTTTCATATCATCTCCTAATATACTATTGCTTTTTCAACTTCAGCTCTTTTTTCTTTACCTTCTAACATTTCAACAAGTTTTAATCCAAAATCAATTGATGCAGCTGCTGCACGACCTGTAATAACATTATCTGATACAACAACTTGTTCATTTACTAATTCTGCCTTATTTTCTACTAAGACATGTTGAAAACTAGGGAAAGATATAGCTTTTCTACCTTCTAATATTCCTAAATTAGCTAAGACAGAAGGCCCCGCACAAATTGCTGAAACCATTTTCTTATTATTGTAATTTTCCTTTACCTTATCCAATAATTCTTCCTTATGGTCATAGTAATTCTTTGTTCCTGGTCCTCCAGGTAAAATAACTAAATCATAATTTGATAAATCTACATCCTTTAACTTTTTGTCTACCTTTATTTCAACATTAATCGCACTTTTTACATAATCCTTATTTTCAACTGATATTACATCTACATATATACCAGCTCTTCTTAACATATCTAAAGGAGCCATTGCTTCTACTATTTCAAAATCACTAACTAATGTCAATGCAACTTTTTTCATATATATTACCTTCTTTCATACTAATTAAGTGCATCTATAACTTCTTCCGGAGTATTTTTACTTAAAATTATATCTCTATATTTTTTAGCATCTTCATATTTTAAATCTCTAATTTTTTTCTTAACTGCTAATATTGATCCTGCACTCATAGAGAATGAATCAAGACCCATACCTAATAGTATTTCTGTTGCTTTTCTATCTCCTGCAAATTCACCACACATACTTACAGTAATTCCTCTATCATGTCCTGCATCTATTACTTTTTGTATAGCTTCTAATACTGCAGGATTATATGCACTATACAATGCAGAAACTTTTTCATTTCCTCTATCTACTGCTAAGAAATATTGTGTTAAATCATTAGTTCCTATTGAGAAGAAGTCAACTTCTTTTGCAAATTTATAAGCTATCATTGCTGTTGATGGTGTTTCAACCATTATACCAACTTCTATATTTCTGTCATATACCTTACCTATTTCATCTAATTCTTTCATACATTCTTTCAAAATTTCATTAGATTTTCTTATTTCATTTATAGAACAAACCATAGGATACATTATTTTTATTTTTCCATATGCACTTGCTCTTAATATAGCTCTCAATTGAGTCTTAAACATATCTTTATGTGTTAATGAAATTCTTATTGCTCTATAACCCAAGAATGGATTCATTTCCTTTGGTAAATCTAAGTATGGTAATTCCTTATCTCCACCTATATCCATTGTTCTGATTGTAACAGGCTTACCTTTTAATTTTTCAGCAACTATTCTATATGCTCTATATTGTTCATCTTCTGTTGGCAAGTGATCTGAATTCATAAATAGGAATTCTGTTCTATAAAGTCCTACACCTTCACCACCTGCAGCTATTACTGCATCTATATCTTCAGGTTTACCTATATTACCCATAACTTTAACAGTTCTTTCTCCACAAGCTGTTATAGCAGGTAAATCTTTTATTTTTTTAAGTTCTTCTTTTTCTTTTATATATGCTTTTTTCTTACTTTTATATGCTTCAATAACTTCTTCTGTTGGAGATAGGTATATTAGTCCTCTTTCACCGTCTAAAACTAAGAATTCCCCATCTTTTACTGTTTGTACAATATTTTTAACACCAACAACTGCTGGTATTTCAAGAGATCTTGCCATAATAGCTGAGTGAGCTGTTTTTCCACCTACTTCAGTTATAAATCCAGCACAATGGTCAAGGTCTAATTGAGCTGTATCAGAAGGTGTTAAATCTTCTGTTATAACTATAGTATTTGGTTCTAAAATAGATAAATCTTTTATTCTCATTCCTAAAGTATTTTTTATCCATCTTTTACAAATATCTTTTAAATCGCTAACTCTTTCTTTCAAATAGGCATCATCTAATTGTGATAAAATCTTACATGTTTCTTCTATTCCTTCATATATTGCATATGCGGCACTCATTGATTGTGAAGTAATTCTTTCTTTTATACCATCTTGAAGATCTTCATCTTCTAATAATTCAATATGTGCATCAAATATTGAGGCCTTATCTTCTCCTAATTTTTCTCTTACTCTTTCTCTAATTGCTAAAAGTTGAGATTTTGTCTTTGTAACACCATCATTTAATTTAATTAATTCTGCTTCAACCGATAAACTAGATTGTTTTAAAGATTCTAAATCTATTTTATCATCTGTATAAATAAGTGCTTTTCCTAGAGATATTCCTTCAGAAGCACCTATTCCTGTCAATCTTATCATTACATATCCTCCTATTTTGATTTACTTAATTCATAATCTCTTAATATTTTAACTATAGCTCCCTTACCATGTCTTGTTGCTAAATCATATGCATTATTTCCTCTTTTATCTTTTTTCCTTATATCAGCACCATTTTTCAATAATTCTAATAATACTTCCTTATTTTCTTTCAAAACTGCCTCTTCTATTGCTAACCAACCATCAGATTGACTAGCTTGATTAATCATTTCTTTATGATGAGTTATAAGGTAAATAGCTACCTTTGTTGAATTATATGCTATAGCTGTTGCTAACATAGTTTTACCCAAAATGGGATGAGAACAATTTAAATTTGCTCCTTGTTTTATCAAGAACTCTAGTATTTCAAGATTATCATACATACATGCGATAATAACTGGGGTATACCCTTGCACATCCTTAATATTGGGATCAATATTTTCATCTTTTTCAATGTCCCAGGGAATATTATATGACTTTGAATTTTCTTTCTTCTTTTTTTCTAATAACATTTTGGCATATATGTTATTTTTTGTTTTAATAGCATTAAATAATTTTGTTATTTCTTTTTCTTTTTCAATATTTTTATTATACTCAAAGATATAATCCTTAGAGAAAGAAAGCCAGGGTAACAAAAGCAATACTATCAAAATTTTTTTCATAATAAATCCTCTATCATTTTTCTAAATTCATCATCTTCTTGCAATTTTTTTGCAATCAAATCCGGTCTATTTTTTATAGTCTTCTTAACACTTTCAATAAATCTATAATTTTCTATTTCCTTATGATTACCGCTTAATAAAACTGCTGGAACTTCGTGGCGTCCTAATTTACTTGGTTTTGTATATTGTGGAAACCCTAAAAGTCCATTAAAGAAAGAATCTGTTTTATATGATTCTTCTGTAATAACTCCGTCTACTTGCCTAGCAATAGAATCCAAAATACATAAAGCTGGTAAATCCCCACTTGTTAAAACAAAATCTCCTATACTTATTTCTTCATCTACATATCTATCAATTACTCTTTGATCTAAGCCTTCATATCTTCCTGATATTAAAACTATGTCTTCCTTTTCCTTCAATTCATTTATTTTTTCTTGATTTAAAGCCTTACCTTGTGGACTAACAAAAATCACATAAGGTTTTCTTCCTTTTTCTTTTTGTTCAAAAAAATATTTGAAAAAAGGTTCTGGCTTAAGTAGCATTCCTGCACCTCCACCATAAGGTGTATCATCGACTTGATGATATGTATTTGTAGAATAATCTCTAATATTTATTAGTTCAAATTCTAAATAATTATTTTCAACCGCCCTTTTTAAAATTGTTTGTGATAAGTATAGGTCAAAAAGTTCCGGAAATAAAGTTAATATGCTTATTTTCATCTCATACCCTCTATAAGTTCAACTTTTATTTGCTCTTTTTCATCGTCTATTTCTTTTACGAATATGTCTATAAAAGGTATCATTATTTCTTTCTCACCTTCTACAATCAAAATATCATGTGCAGCTGTTTCTAAAATATCTATTACTTGTCCTATATTACAAGAATTTTCATAAACTTGATAACCTATTATAGATTTTTCTTCTTCATAATCTGGTATTAGATCTTTTCTAATGTCTATATTATATCCTACAATTTTTTTTGCATCATCTATATTATCTACATTAGAAAAAGTAAAAATAGCTCGAGATTTATTAGCATTTTCAATTTTTTCTATTTTTAGAACTTTAATATCTGTTCCCTTAGAAATTAAAACATTTTTATCAACAAGACTCACTAAGTCCATAAATTTTGTACTAACCTTAACAGAACCTGCTAATTTATGTGTACTTGTTATCTTACCAATATAGTATGTACTATTATCCATTTATCCCACCCCTAATTATATCATTTTGTTCCAAATTTTTATATAGCAAAAATGAACTAATTGCAAAAATAAGGGGAGAAAAATATGACAAAACCATACTATTTTTTAGTATATACTTGTATACTTCGTTATTTGTTAAAATTATATTTTCAAAAAAATTTATTTTTATAATAAAATACGCAGAAAACACTATTGACAATATAAAAATATGTGCAAAATATGTAAAAAGTATCCTAAATATATTATTTTTCACCAATTCCATAGCTACAAATATAGAATCCTTAATTTTTAATTCTCTCAAAAGAAGTATTAAGCTTATAGGTAAAAATATATATGAAAAAGGTATTCTAACTATTAAAACTAATACAAAAAAGGAAATAATTACATTTTTGTTAATTTTTATTTTTTTATATAATATTTTTTGTAAAAGTTCATATATTGAAAAATATATAAGTGGTACTAACAAAAATATTAAATTTGCTTTTCTTAAAATAATAAAGTTAAAAATAAAATATATCCCTATACTTGGTATCAACATATATAAGAATATTAAATATGTTACAAGTATATTTTGAGATATCTTCATCTTTTTACCATTTAAGATTTTTTTAATCATTCTTAACCTTTCTGAAATTTCTACTATCTTCTGCAATTTTTCTCAAAGTTTCTAAATCAATACTTTCATCATTCCCTGCTACTGCAGAAATTGCTCCTTCAACTAAAGGTGCATCCGCTATTTCAACTCTTATTTCCTTTTCAACTTCTTTTTTTGCTTGCATAGCACAATCTATAGAACTTCCTAAATCTAATAAAATAAGAACTCCTTGCCCTTTATTTGCTTTTTTTATAGCTTTAACTACATAGTCTTTAGTTGTACCAAATTTTACATTTTCATCTGAACCATTAACTAATTCAAAATCACTTGTCTTAAATACATCTAAAAAATTTATTAAATTTTCACACATTTTATTGCAATGACTTATTATTACTATACCTACCATTTTAATTTTCTCCTAACAATCTATCTAATATTATACTAACTGCTGCTCTAACTGATAAATGATTATATTTTGTATTTGCCCTTATAGGTTCAATTATTTTGTATGACTTTTCCATAACCTCATCAATAAGACCAAACCCTGTACCAAATAAAAGTAATATCGGATCTTCTATTTCTAAAATATGCTTACTCATATCCGAAAAACTTATACTATTTTTATGAATTTTAGCTGAAGTCGTAACTATTTTAGGTTTTTTACCTGTTAATTCTTCTATATTTTTCATTGCTTCTTCTATACTAGAAACAAGTCTTGTATTTTCAAAAGCCTCATTTCTATCCTTGTTAAAACCTATACCATCACCTTCTTGCCAATACCCCATTATTCTTTTTGTTAATTCTTTTTGTGACTCTACTGGAGTTATGATATAGTATTTATTTATATCATAAGTTCTACTTGTTCTTGAAATATCATGTATATCAAAATTTGTAACTGAAGTAGCTACAATTTCATGATTTTTATTATATACTGGATAGTGAACTAAACCTACAAAAATTTTATCTCTCATTTTAATTATAAATATAAAGCATAGCTTTTTTCAAAATATTTCTTTGTGATGAAAAAGTTAAAGTCTTCATAGCTTGTTTATAATCTAGCCATTCAGCAAAAACTAATTCCTTTTTGTCGATTAAAATATCATAATTAATAGCCTCTGCTACAAAGATACTTACCTCTTTATATGTATTTTCACCTAATATATATTTTAATCTCTGCTTATATTTTGTATTTATAGCAATGTCTATATTTGTTTCCTCCTTTGTTTCTCTTATTGCCGCTTGTTCTTCTGTTTCATTTTGCTCTATATGTCCCTTAGGAAAACCAAAACTTTTTTCATTTATTCCCTGTATTATCAAAAATTGATATTTTCCTTCATATTTTCTATAAACTACTGCTCCTGAACTCTTTTCATATAATAATTTTTTATGTTTAGCATATTTATCTAAAATATATAGTAAAATATCATATTTATAATTTGCTATTTTACCTTTTAATACTGCAGAAAACGCCCACATTTTCATTTCTATAAACTTTTTATTATTCAAGCCTAAATTATATAAATCAACATTGTCTAAATCTAAATCTGATAAAAATACTGGTTCTTCTGCCATATATAGTCTTTGTATATTATATAGAATTTTAAGTATATTCTCTATATCTAATTTATATAAAATCATTATTAGATTAAATAATTTACAAACTGTCTTATTATTAACCAAATCTAGTAACATTCTTTTTAACATTATTAAAGAAAGTTTCTTATCTATAATATTATGATAATATATCAAATTTTTAACATTATTTATAGTAAAAAATTTAAAAGTATTTTTAAAATCTTCATAGTAGACTATACTATCCTTTTCATAAGATCTTTCATAGTTTAATTTTTTCTTTCCTGAAAATGAAAAAAGAACAGTATATGCCAATTCTAAATCAATATTCTTATATACCCTCAACATATACTTATATTTTTCACAAATCATTTTAAATACTTCTTTATTAAAAGTAAGATTAGAAAAAATAGGAATAAAATGCTTCAAAATATTCAATGAAAACATTAACTCCAAAGCCTTATCAGCATATGGTAATACTATAATTTTATTAAATTCTAGTAAAAGTCTATCTTTTGAAAAAAAAGAAAAAAGATTTTTATCCCGAGCCAAAGCTTCTATTGCTTTTTTTAAATTATCCTCTAAATCAAAATTGCACTTTGCAACAAATCTGAAGGCCCTTAAAATTCTAATTCTATCTTCCTTTAACCTTTGTTCTGGTTCACCTATAACTCTTATTATCTTATTATTTAAATCTTGATAACTTAAAAATATATCGATAAGTTTTATTCCATTATAGGCAAAAGCATTTATTGTAAAATCTCTTCTTTTTAAATCTACTTTTATATCATCAATAAAATTTATTTCCTTAGGATTTCTTCCATCAAAAATACCTTTATCTTCCCTTAATCTTGTAATTTCATATCTCTTATCTTTATGCTTAAAAGATATTAATTGATATTTTTCAGAATTAATTATAGGTTTATATTCAGAAAAAAGTTCTAATATTATTTTTTTATCTATATCTGTTGCTATATCAATATCTTTGCTTTCTATACCCAACAATTTATCTCTAATATAGCCTCCAACAATATAGGCCTGTCCCATTTTTTTTAATTTAAAAAGAATTTCTTCAACATCTTTATCAACATTAATTTCCATTTTTCTTCCTTAATTTAATAATATAGAAATTATCAAGAAATTCATTTCTATAATCTAAATAAATACCTCCAATTTCATCTTTAATATAATGAATTTGTTTTGGTATTTCTAAGGGACAAACTTCAAGAAAAGGATATTTTTCTAATATATATTTAATATTATTTGTATTCTCATTTTTTGTTATGGTACAAGTGCTATATATTAATTCTCCTCCAATTTTTAGATAAGGTAAATTCATTTCTACTATTTTTTTCTGTATTTTCTTTAAGGCTTTTATATCTGCCAACTTAACTCTATATAGTTTTTCAGGTTTTCTTTTTAAAACTCCTAAACCTGAACAAGGAACATCTAATAAAATTTTATCAAACATTTCTTTTTCAAAATTATTTGCCTTCGTAGCATCCTTTAACTCTACTTTCATATTTTCAAAACCATATTTCTCTTTCACACTATTAAGCAAATCTATTTTATGTTCATATATATCAGTAGCTATTAACTTTTTAGGCTTTTGTATATTCATTATACATAAAGCTTTACCACCTGGACTACTACAAGCATCTAATACCACATCTTCTTTTTTTGCATTTACATTTTTAGCTACTAAATAAGAAGCTGCATCTTGAATAAAATATTCATTTTCTTGTAATTTTTCCAAACATTTATTTGATTTCAAATAAATTACACTATCTACTCTAAATAGAATTTCATCTTTATTAGCCAAGCAAAATTCGTCAACATTAACTAAATCTTGATTTAATCTAATTGACAAATAAGTCCTTTTTTTCAATGCTTTTAATATTTCTAAATATTCTTGTTCATAATCTATTTTTATTTTTTGGAAAATGTCCTTTGGATATGAATACTTTTTATCCCACAATTTATTATCTTCTATTTCTTTATTAAGTTCTGGCAGCTTTACTATTATTTTCTTTAGAGTAGAATTAACAAACTTAGCTTGATATTCATTTATATTCTTAGCTATTTCATTTGCTTCATAAACTACTCCTTTATTATCTGCTTTTGTAAAAATTATCTGTGTCAAAGATAGTCTTAATAAATGTCTTATTCTTCTTTTACTAATATGCTTTGTAAATTTATCTAAAATATAGTCAAGGTAGATTAAATTTTTTAAAACTACACTAACTATATTTTTTATAAAATTCTTTTGTTCCCTTGTATATTTATTATGATTAAATTTATAATTAATTTCTATATTACTATATTTTTCATCATCTATTACCGCTTCTAATATGTCTATTATATCTTCTTTTATCATTATTTATCTATTATCCTTCTTTTTATAAGTGTCGATAAACTAGCTAATTGTTTTTCTGATTGTATATCGATGTACACATAATCTGCTAATTTTTTGTCTATTGGCATATACATCATGTCCATACAAGCATTTTGTATATTAATATCCTTATATCCTAATTCTAATATCGCTATTTGCATATCTTTTTTTGCTTTATTAGAACTACCATAAAATATATACTCGCCTTTTTTTACTAACCTTTGTTGCAAAACTTTAACCTTTAGATAAGCAACTTTTAAAAAACCTTCATTAAAACCATAAAGTCCCATACCTATTCTACAATATTCATATTTTTTACCATATTTTAACAAGGTTTCAGTTGAAAATAGGTGTTTAGGTATATTTGGATAATGTCTTGCAAAAGCTTCAAATTTTTCTATTTGTTCTTTTACTCTTTTTTCATTAAAGGCATCAGAAATATGTGAATATACACTCAAAATTTTAGGAAAATCTACTAATTTATCAAAACCTAATCTATTAAGTCCTGTATTAAAAGACAAATGTACAGCTATGTCTTTATATTTTTTTATTTGTTTTTCTGAAAATAAGGTAGGCTCAAAAATATATTTTTTAACTAATTCAAGATCTTTTTTATCTACATCTCCTAAAATCATAATTCTACACTTAGCATCTAATTTTCTAATTTTTAAAGCTTCTTCAATATTACTAACAGCAAAAAAATTCTCACCTTCTTCTAACAAGATTTTTGCTATATTTTCTATGCCCATACCATAAGCATTTGCTTTTAAAACATAAATATTATTAGATGAATATTCTCTTATTTTTTTCAAATTACTTATCAATCTTTTTTTGTATATTATTAATTCTGCCATATTTTCCAAGTCCATAATCCAAAATAACTGCTAAAAATTCTAATACTGCCTCAATAGACAAAAACATTTCTAAAATATTAAAATATGCTACCAAGATATATATAGTTGCCAAACATCTATGTTTTTTACTTACATATGCTCTATATGCAAAATAGAAAGTAGATATCAAATATGACCATTTTGCTAAAATAACCATATACATAAATTTATCATTAAATATCACCAAATTGCTTACTACTGTTGAAGCATTGATAGCCACTGTAATTAAGCTATTATATACTAAAATTAGCAAGCAAAGACCTTTTAAATTGAATCTCATAATCGTGTATTTTTTTGAAAAATATATGCAATAGAGCAATGTTAATACAATTCCTCCTACAGTTATATATATGCTTGGAACTTTACAATAATCAACTAACAATTTTAAAATCAAAAAGATAAGTAAAGCTAAAGTTGCTAAATTATATAGAATTTTCTTCATTTTTATCTCCAAACACTAGATAAAATTTTTCAAAAACTTTTTCAGAATAAGTACCTTTTGATATTATTTCATAAATTTTTGCATTATATCTTTCCTTTATTATTGGTAAGGCACTAGATATCTTTTTTATTAATGATAAGGCTATATTAAGCGTATTTTCATTAATATTTGTTTCTTTTAAATAGTATCTTAAAATTTTATCAGCTTCATATACTCTATATTTATTATATCCAAAAACATTTAATATTATATCAATATAGTCTGAATAATACTCCATAAATTTTTTATCTTCTATATCTTTTTTATTTATTTTTTCATTTGATAATACTTCAAGTGTAGAATTAAAAAATTTATTAATAGCTTGATTGAAAGTTTCACAACTTGTGTCAATTTTAAATCTTTCAATTCTTTGCTTAGCATTCAAATCATAGGTAAAAATTTTAAACTCAAAAGAACCTAGCTCATCTTTCACATTCAATTGCCCTGTTAATATCATATCTAAATTAGAAATACCCTTTTTTAATCTTTCGAAATACTCTGTACTATATTCATTTCTTATAAGCTTCACACCTAAATCATCATATAAAAATACACTAGCACTTCTTAGATTTGTTAATATATCAATTTTTTCATTTAGGTATAAATGTATATTTTTTGAAATATCTATTATTTTATCTTGTAATTTAAATTTAGTATTTAAAACAAAGGGTAAAATAAGTATAGTCTTCCCATTTTTTTTGTCTTTTTCTTCCTTAAATAGCATATTATATATCGGTTCTTTTAAAAGTAAACTCTTTGTCTTTCCCCATGAATCTTTTTTCAAATATGAATTATACTTTGCTAAGCTTTCATTTTTTAATTTTTTCTTTAAAAATTGCTTTTCATAAATATAGAAATTTTCATTTAAATTTTGTCTTTCGTACAATTGATATAATAAATTAAGACCTTTATCACATTGATTATCTTTAAAATAAAAATTTAATATAATTTGATGAATTTTTTCTTCATTAGTTGAAATGTCATATAAAGGTAAAATATAATTTTCAAAATCTACATATCTATTATTAATTAATAAAAATTTTGCCACTTCATATAAATGGTCATCTGTTAAATGAAATTGTAAACTCTTAAGATAATTTTCTATGCATTTATCTAAATTATTATTTTTGTAATATATATCTCCTATTTCTTTATATAAAAACCACGAATTAAGAACGGCTGCTTGTTCTTGCAACCACTTCAAATAATCTTCTGAATCATATTGTTTCTTTACCAATTCCTTAAGTTTATACAAGGCCTTAGTGTAATTCTTATTTAAAGATATAGAAAAAAATAAGCTCTTTTCCATACCTTGAATATCACCAATTTGTTCTTGAGCAAGTGCCATTTCATAATACATTGCATAAGTCAAAGAATTCCCATTTTTTG
Organism: Sneathia sanguinegens; assembly: GCF_001517935.1. Taxonomy (NCBI): domain Bacteria; kingdom Fusobacteriati; phylum Fusobacteriota; class Fusobacteriia; order Fusobacteriales; family Leptotrichiaceae; genus Sneathia; species Sneathia sanguinegens. The sequence continues at coordinate 10,878 of NZ_LOQF01000008.1, read as the reverse complement.
AATATTTTTCATATACATCTATTGCATCCGAATATAATCCATTTTTTTCATAGCATTGAAAAAGTAGACTAGCACATCTTTGATCTTGAGGATATTTACTATATAATCTTAAGCAATATGTCACAACATCTTTAGAAACTCCATAACTTATTGCAAGTTCTAATTTATCATATTTTTTATTAAGACTTGCATTAGATGCTAAAAATTGTTCTAAATCTTCCAGCCATTTCTTTTTATCTACTTCTATTAATTCTCCATTATCATCATTTATTTTTATTTTTTCAACTATCTTTTCTTTTCCTTTTTCTTCCTTCTTTTTTCCCAACAAAAAATCCCAGAACATAAAACCATCTCCTATTTTATTATTTCATCAATGGCTCCTCCACCTATACAAATGTTAGCTAAATATCCAACAATAATTTGACCTTCTGTAACAGCTCGTTGTGGTTCATCAAATATAACTTGAATACTAGAATTTTCCTTTTTATATATAGTCGCAGCTACATCTTTTTGTCTATATCTAAATTTCACAGTACATCTTAATGGAAAATTAATTATTTCAGAATTTATAATATTAAAATCTTTACATATTAAACCTTTAGAATAAAGTATGCTTGTATCCCCCTGAGAAACAACTAATTCATTTTTTTCCAAATTTTTATAAGCAACAAAATATGGTTGTCCATTTCCTTCTTTGCTATTACCTATACCTATACCTTTTCTTTGTCCTATAGTATAGTACATAAGTCCATTATGTCTGCCTAATATTCTACCCTTGTTATCAACAATGTTACCTGCTTTTGAAGGTAAATATTGGCTTAAAAATTTATTAAAATCTCTTTCTCCTATAAAGCAAATACCTGTACTATCCTTTTTCTTAGCTGTTTTTAAATTATACTCTTCTGCTATTTTTCGTATTTCTGGCTTTGTATAATCTCCCAAAGGAAATATAACCTTTTCTAATTGTTCTTTTGATAATTCAGATAAGAAATATGACTGATCTTTATTATCATCTATTCCCCTTAATAGAATTGCTCCCTTATCACTATGTATTACTTTAGCATAATGCCCTGTAGCTACATAATCTGCCCCCAAACTAAAAGCATATTCTAAAAAAGCTTTAAATTTTATTTCTTTATTACACATTACATCTGGATTAGGTGTTCTTCCTTTTCTATATTCTTCTAAAAAATATTCAAAAACTCTATCCCAATATTCTTTTACAAAATTAACTGAAAAACAAGGAATACCTATACTTTTTGCAACTTCTTGTGCATCCAAATAATCTTGTTCACTGGTACATTGACCATTTTCATCTTTTTCTTCCCAATTTTTCATGAATACACCTATCACATCGTACCCTTGTTGTTTTAAAAGTAAGGCTGTTACAGAAGAATCAACACCTCCAGACATACCTACAACAACTTTTTTATTCATAAATAATTACTCCGTTTTTATTTTTATTATACACTATTTAATTATTTCTTACAATTAAAAAGGGAAAGCTTTAAAACTTTCCTATTTTAATAAATGAGTTATATTTGGATCCTTATAATTTAAATTATGTATCGAATTAATATATCTAATTGTTTTAGATGAACCTCTAACTAATAAGGTTTGAGTTCTGGCTATATCTCCCTTTCTTCTAACACCTTCAAGTAAATCTCCACTAGTTACTCCAGTTGCTGAAAAGATTATTTCATCTGTATTAACTAAATCTTTTAATGTTAAAACATCACCTACATGTAAACCTCTTTTTTCACATCTTACTTTTTCAAAATTAGAAATTTTATCATTTTCAAGTGATATTCCTTTAACTTCTGATCTTAATTTAAGCCTTGCTTGCATATCTCCACCCATAACTTTTATTACAGCAGCAGATATAACACCTTCGGGAGCTCCACCTATGCCATATAGCATATCAACTTCTGAATCTGGCATACATGTTAATATTGACCCTGCAACATCTCCATCAGGTAAGGCATATACCTTTATACCTTTTTCTTGTAAATCCTTTATTATTTCCTTATGTCTTGGCTTATCTAATACAACTATCATTAGATCTGTTATCTTCTTATTCTTAGCCTTTGCTACTATCTCAATATTTTCTATAAGTGGTTTTGATAAATCTATCAAACCCTTAGCTTCAGGTCCTACTATTAATTTTTCCATATACATATCAGGAGCTTTTAAAAATGTTCCTCCTTTAGCAACAGCTAATACTGCTAAAGCATTTGATTGAGCAAGTGCTGTCATTCTTGTACCTTCTATTGGATCTACTGCTATATCCACCTTTTCATAATTAACATTGTTGTCTTTTAAGCCTACTTTTTCACCAATATATAGCATAGGTGCTTCATCTATTTCTCCTTCACCTATAACAATTTCTCCATCTATCTTAATTCTATTAAGTATAGTTCTCATGGCATCAACACCAGCTTGATCGGCTGCTTCCTTATTACCTCTACCTATCCATTTATATGCTGCTAATGCAGCAGCTTCAGTAACTCTAGCAAATTCTAATGCTAATTCTCTTTTCATTTTTCCTCCATTTTTAAAGGTCTATCACTTTACTAAATGTATATTTTCTCCATATTTTTTTTATATTATATCATAAAAATAGCTAGTAACCAACTAGCTATTTTTAATATAATTATTTAATTTCTTGTCCAGCTGTAGGACCTGATTTTAAAGTATCTATTCTTTCAATTTTTATTACTGTTACAGCTTTTGGAACTCCCATTTTACCTTCAGCCCATTTTTTAGCTTCTTCGTAATACTTTCCTTCTTTATATACTTTTGCCTTTCCAATAAATCTATAACCATCTAATTTTTCACGATCTACTACTATTATTGTAACATTACCTGTTCTTTCTATGTTTTTTTCTGTTCTTCCAGCTGTATTTTCATTAAAAACTATAGTTTCATCATCATAAATTCTTCCTGATCTTTTAGGACCTACATTAGCAGTCAAGTCTTCATTTACAGTTGCTATTATTGGTAATTGTTCAGAAAACATTTTTTTCATTTCTTCTGTTAATTTCATTATAACTCCTCCTATATCTCACATATTGCTTTAGCTACTTCTTCTTTTGTTATACCTAAGAAATATTTTGATATATCAATGTCTTTTAAAGCTTCTAGTACATCCTTGTAAGTATATCTTCTACCTATCAAAACTTTTTCAATATCATCAACATCCTTAATACCAAAGAAATCTCCATATATTTTAATATTTTTAATAATTGATCCTTGTACATCTGCATATGTTGTAATTTTACCAGATTGATACTTAACCCCTCTTTTTATATTATAGTCTGGAGCCTTGCCGTATACCCAATCCCATGTGGCTTGTTTTGTATCTCTTGCATGCTTTATTTCTTCTAATTGTTTTTCTGTAAATACATATTCAGTAAAATCTTTTTTGGTACTCTTCATTTCTTCTAATATCATATCCATAAATTGCTTTATAGTAATCTTTTTAGGTAATTCATTCAATATATTAGTAACTCTACTTCTTACTGATTTTATTCCTTTTGATTCTATTTTATCCTTAGATACCTTAAGAGCTTTTGTTAAAACTGTTAAATCTACATCAAATAAAAGACAACCATGATGCATCATTCTACCATTGAAATATGCTTGTGCATTTCCACAAATCTTTTTATTATCTATTTGTATATCATTTCTTCCTGTAAATTCAGCATTAACTCCTAATTTTTTTAGTACATTTATAACTGGTTGTGAAAAAGTTTTAAAATCAAAAGCTTCATTTCCTACTTTTGAAGAAATAATAGTATAATTTAGATTATTTAAATCGTGGTAAACTGCTCCTCCACCTGAAACTCTTCTTGCAACACAAATATTATTTTCTCTTACATATTCTGCATTAATTTCTTCTATTGCATTTTGATGTTTACCTATAATTATTGATGGTTGATTTATCCACAGTATAAAAATTTCTTCTTCATCTGTTAATTTTTTAAAGCAATATTCTTCCATTGCCATATTAAAATGTGTATCATTCGTTTTACTAACTATATACTTCATTTATTTTTACCCTCTTCTATTTATTTATCTTTTTTGGTAAATGTATAGCTTCTCCTAAGACATCAAGACAAGCTTCATATAAAGCTTCTGAGAATGTTGGATGTCCATGTATAGTTTTAGCTACTTCATCTACAGTAATTTCCATTTCTACTAATGTAGCTGCTTCATTTATTATTTCTGCAGCTGCTGGACCTATAATATGTACTCCTAATATTTCTCCATATTTCTTATCTGCAATTACTTTTACAAAACCTGTTGTTTCATCTGAAGCTATAGCTCTACCATTACCTGCAAAGTTGAATTTACCTACAGAAATATCATATTTTTCTCTAGCTTGTGTTTCTGTCAATCCAACCATACCTATTTCTGGCATTGTATATACAGCTGCAGGAGTAGAAGCTAATTTTATTTTTCTCTTATTTCCTTGCATTGCATTTTCTGCAACCAATTCTCCCATTCTAAATGCTGCATGAGCTAACATTTTAATACCATTTACATCTCCAGGTGCATAAATTCCTTCTATATTAGTTTCCATATATTCATTAACTTTTATTCTACCTCTTTCAAGTTCAAGACCTAAATCTTCAGTACCTGTTAATTCTGGAACTCTTCCTATTGATAATAGTGCTTTATCAACAACTACATCTTCTTTACCTTCTAATTTAAGTGTTAATCTTCCTTCTTTTTCTTCAATAGAATTTAATCTACTTGATGTTAATATCTTTATTCCTTTACTTTCAAGTGATTTTCTCAATACTTGTGAAACTTCTTCATCACATGATGGAACTAATCTATCAGACATTTCAATAATTGTTACATTTGAACCGAATGAATTGAAGGCTTGAGCTAATTCAACTCCTACAACTCCTCCACCTATGATTCCTAATGTTTCTGGTACTTGTCTTAATTCAAGTATATCATCACTTGTTAAAACTAATTTACTTTCTATACCTGGTATATTTATTTTACTTACTTTAGATCCTGTAGCTATAACTATCTTATCAGCTGTAAATTTCTTATCATTAACTAATACTGTCTTATCTTTTTGTACTTTACCTATACCATTTATACAATCTATACCATAGCTTCTGAATAAGCCTTTAATACCATTAGTTAATGTCTTAACTACGTTATTTTTTACATCAACTGTTTTATCCATATCAACAGTATATTTTTCATCCTTTAATATTATACCTCTTTTTTTAGCGTGTTGTATATTTTCTATTATTTCTGCATTCTTTAGATATGTTTTTGTTGGTATACATCCTCTATTTAAGCAAGTTCCACCAACTTCAATTTTTTCTATTACCAAAGCCTTAGCTCCCAATTGAGCTGCTCTAATTGCACAATAATATCCTGCTGGTCCTCCACCTATAACTATTATATCATAGTCTTTTGAAGCTTTTGTTTCTTTTTCCACTTTTTCTTCTTTAACTTCTGTTTCCTTATTAGCTCCTTCTGGATTTATAACCTCACCTTTTTTACCTATATATGCTATTACTTCTGTTACTGGAACTGTTTCACCATCTTTTCTTAATATTTTCAATAAAGTTCCTGAAACTTCAGCTTCTAATTCCATATTTGTTTTATCAGACATAATTTCAAGAAGAATTTCTCCTTCTTTTACTTCATCGCCCTCTTTTTTCTTCCATTCTAGTATTTGTCCTTCTTGCATATCAACACCAAGTTTTGGCATGATTACTTCTGTCGCCATATTTTTTCTCCCCTTTACACTAACATCATAATTGGATTTTCTAATAATTTCTTTAAATCTTGCATAAATTTAGCACCAGCTAAACCATCAACTAATCTATGATCTATAGTCAAGCATAAATTCATCATAGGTCTTATTACTATTTGTCCATCTCTTACAACTGGTTTATCTACCGTTGCACATACTCCTAAAATTGCTGAATTGGGTTGATTAATTATTGGATTAAAACTATCAACACCATACATTCCTATGTTACTAATAGTAAATGTACTACCACTCATTTCATCAGGTTTCAATTTCATTTCTAAGGCTCTTTTTGCTAAATCTTTTAAGCCTACAACTATTTCTGTTAAACTCATTTTATCAGCATTTTTTAATACTGGTGTTAATAAACCTTCATCATAACCTACTGCCATTGATAAATTTACATAATCATGTAATTCAATATTTTTAACATCTGGTGTTAATGAAGCATTAACAAATTTATGTTCAGGTTTTTGTAATGTCTTTATAACTGCCATAGAAATTAAATCTGTATATGTTAATTTTAAACCTGTTTTTTCTTTAATAGGTTCTATTAATTTTGCTCTTAGTGCCTTTAACTCTGTCATATCTATTTCATAATTCAAGGTAAATGTTGGTGCTAAGAAATAGCTTTCTGACATTCTTTTTGCAATAACTTTTCTCATTGCAGACATTGGTATTATATTACTATTTTCTACAGGTTTAGTAATAACTTCTTCTTTTTCTTTCTTAACTTCTGCAGGCTTTTCTTTATTCATTAAAGCTAAGATATCTTCTTTCATTATTTTTGATCTAAAGCCACTACCCTTTATTTTAGTATAGTCTATATTATTAATTTCTGCAATTTTTTTAGCTAGTGGTGTTATTCTAGGTCTTTCATTTTCCATAAACATCATTACATCTTCTTTATGTATTCTTCCTTTCGCTCCTGTTCCTGATATCATTGATAAATCTACTTGCATTTTTTTTGCCATATTTCTAGCTGCAGGAGTAGCTCTTAATTTTTCTTCCATTTTTCTCCTCCTACTGTTTATTCATAATATCGTGTATTTTTTTCTTAATATCTTCGACACTTGGTATCATTTGTACTTCTAATACTCTTGCATAAGGTATAGGTACATCTTCTCCAGCAAGTCTATATATTGGCGAATCCAAATAATCAAAGGCATCTGATTCAGATACCATTGCAGAAATTTCACCTATAAAGCCACCTGTCTTGTATGCATCATTTACTAGCATTAATTTACCTGTCTTTTTAACTGACTCTATTATTATTTCTTTATCTAATGGAACTAAAGTTCTTGGGTCTACAACTTCTACACTAATTCCTTCTTTCTTAACTTCATCTGCAGCTTGTAAGACTCTTTCTAACATTCTTCCATAAGATACGATTGTTAAATCCTTACCTTCTCTTTTTATTTCTCCTTTACCTAAAGGTATAGTATAATCTGGATCTAAAGGTACTTCTGCTTTTCTACCATATTCAGCCTTTGGTTCTATAAATATTACTATATTATTATCTCTAATAGATGATTTTAATAGCCCTTTTGCATCTGATACTGTTCCTGGTGCTACAACTTTTATACCCGGTATATGACAAAGCCAACTTTCTAATGCTTGTGAATGTTGAGCTGCTGATCCTATACCTGAACCTGAAGCACATCTAATTGTTACTGGCACTTTTATACCTTGACCACCAAACATATATCTCAACTTAGCTCCTTGATTGACAATTGCATCTAATGCTATTGTTATAAAATCCATAAATGTTAAGTCTACTATTGGTCTAAGCCCTGTAATACTAGATCCTATAGCACAACCTGCAATAGCTGCTTCAGAAATTGGTGTATCTATTACTCTATCTGGTCCAAATTCCTTAAACATACCTACTGATGTTCCGAAATCTCCACCATAGATTCCTACATCCTCACCCATTAAATATATATCTTCATCTCTTCTCATTTCTTCACTCATAGCAAGATTAATTGCTTCTCTATAAGACATTAATTTTGTTTCCATCATTTTCCCCCTATTTAATCTGCAAAAACATCTTCGAATGCTACATCAAGTGTTGGATCAGGACTATTTTTTGCATATTCTACAGCATCCGCTATTCTTTGTTTTGATTCTTCTTCTAGTTTGCTTAATTCTTCTTGTGTTGCCACCTTATTTTCAATTAAATATTCTGAAAACTTTTTTAATGGATCTCTTTTTTTCCATTCGTCAACTTCTTCTTTTGTTCTGTATACCCCTGCATCTGCTGTTGAATGACCAAACCATCTATATGATTCAACTTCCATTATAACAGGTCCTTTTCCACTTTTTACATGATCTATTGCTTTTTGAAATTCGTTATATACTTTAACAACATCATTTCCATCTTTTTCATATAGACCTAATATACCATAAGCATCTGCTCTAGTATATAAATGTGGTGTATTAGTAGCATGGTGTATATCCATACTTATTCCATATTTATTATTTATAATAAAGAATATTACTGGTAAATGCCATGTTGCTGCCATATTAACTGATTCATGAAATGATCCTTCATTTGTTGAACCATCCCCACAAATTGCAACTACAAAATTTCCTGTTTTTTTCTTCTTTTGTGTAAAAGCAGCACCTACAGCTAAGGCAAATCCTCCACCAACTATACCATTAGTACCATAATTTCCTTTTTGTATATCAGCAAGGTGCATAGATCCACCTTTACCTTTTGATACACCTGTAACTTTTCCAGCTAATTCTGCCATCATCTTATTAATATCCATTCCTTTACCTATACATTGAGAATGTCCCCTATGAGTAGTAAAAAGAATATCCTTATCTGTCATTGAAGCAGTTACAGCTATCCCTGCAGCTTCTTCTCCAACCGAGAAGTGTGTCATACCTTGAACAAATCCTCTTCTAACAAGTTGATTAATTTTCATATCAAAGTTTCTTGCATCTTGCATGTGAACAAACATTTCAAGTAGCTTTTCTTTTGTAATTTCCATAACTTCCCCCTTTATACACTATATATTAATTTTAAACCCAAAAATCAATAATGTCAAACAATCTTTACAATAAACCCTCTATTTACTTATTGTTAATCTTTTAACAAGCCTTTTATTTCATCTAGTAAAAAACATGATAAGAGAAAAAGGATATATATGGAATAATCATAGCTATATATTATCCTCTATATATTAATTTTAAACCTAAAAATCAACATTTTCAAACAACTTTTACTGCAAAACCTTTATTTACTTATTGTTAATCTTTTAACAAGCTTTCTTATTTCATCTATTAAAAAATATTAACCATCATTTTTAATTTAATTATTTTTTAACAAATTCACTTAATTTATACATTTTCGCCTTTAATATATTAAATTAAATATTAATAATATAAAAATAATTAGACATTAGTGCATAAACTACATAAGTAGCCTAAGTTGATTTTAAATATAACTTGTGTTATAATTACCATAGAATGAGGAGGTAAAAATGAAAAAAACTATTTTATTTATTTCATTAATCGCAACAACATTTTTTTCATTTGCAGCCAAAAGTGATTATTTAGGTATTTGGAAATCACAAGCAGCTAAAAGTGGAAATGTTGCAACTATTAAAATCTTTGAAGCAAACAATAAATTATATGGAAATATTATTGGAATGACACATCCTAAAAAAGATGATAAAAATCCTGATAAGTCTAAAAGAAATAGAGATATTGTTGGTATAACAATAATAAGTAGTTTTACATACGATAAAAACAATGACAGTTTTGAAAATGGAGCAATTTACGATCCTGAAACAGGTAAAACATATTATTGTTCTTTAAAATTAGAAAATCACAATACTTTAAAAGTACATGGTTATGTAGCTGGTATCAAACTATTAGGTAGAACTGTTATATGGAAAAGAAAATAAGGAAGGTTATTTACCTTCCTTCTTTTTCTTTAAGCACATATTTATCATATCTACTTCTTTTTTTCTTTCAATATATATTGCAATCCAAATTACTAAGTATATAATAACAAATACCAATAATGAGAACCATAAATTTTTTATACTTAACCATTTTAAATATTTTCCTACAATAATAAAATATACTATTAAGCCCATTAATTGTAAAATTGTTTTTAATACTAAATGTATTTTTAATTTGTAAATTTTACTAGTTAAAAGTCCAACAATACCAAAACCTCCATAAAATATACATTGAATAATTTTTGCATACCCTGAAGGTACACTGTCAACAAATGAAGAAACACCAACGATATTAATATGTAAAAATATTGATATTATTGCTTCAATTAAACTCCCTATACCAACACCAATTAAAAAACTATCTATATACTTTTTCATAATACCTCCTTACAATCCAAGTAATGTTTTAAAAGTCTTTAATTTTCTTCTAGAAACATATGAATATTCACCATTTTTTAATTCTACAGAAATTGTCCCTATAAACGATAAATCTAATTTTTCTATATAATCTAAATTAATAATTTCGCTTCTTGAAATTCTAATAAACTTTTCCAAGAATAATTTTTCCTCTAGCTCATAGATTCTCTCACGAATTTCATATGTGTCTTTCATAGTACTTACAAATACTTTTTTATCTAAAGCATATGCTCTAACTATCTCATCAAAGTCTAATAAATACGTCTTATCATCTTTAATTGCTAATATTTTCTTAGTAGCTGATGATAATATTCTCTCATATATATTTTGTATATCACTTGTGTATTCATTACAATAAATTACAACTTTAGGATTAGAATATTTTTGATCAATTGAAATTTCTACTTTCATCTTACCTCCTCGATATTAATATATCAAATAAATTAAGTATTAACAATAGATTTGAGATATACGCAATATTTTTAAAGATAAAAGGTAAAAAAAAAGGAGTCATAAAACTCCTGTCAAAACAAACTTGGCAGTTACCAATCTTCCCCATTACTGAGTATTTTAGGCGTATATAGGCTTAACTTCTAGGTTCGGTATGTTGCTAGGTGTACCCCTATAGCTTTGCCACCAAGTTTTAATAAGACAATTAGAAATAAATAGTAGTTGTAAAAAAGATCCTTTAGTAAA